>DASQSR010000348.1:0-13106 GCA_035642295.1 Allostellaceae bacterium
TTCGGCGCGGGCGCGCCTGGCGCCGTTCACCGCCGCCTTGATCTGCAGCACGTCCTGGCAGGTCTCGATCAGGATGGCGTCGACGCCGCCGGCGAGAAGGCCGCGGCACTGCACGGTGAGCGCGTCCTCCAGCGTCTGATAGTCGACATGGCCGAGCGAGGGCAGGCGCGTCCCCGGCCCGACCGAGCCGATGACGAAGCGCGTGCGGCCGTCGCCCGCCAGCATCTCGACCGCTTCGCGCGCCAGCTCGGCCGAGCGCCGGCTCAAGGCGAAAGCCTTCTCGCCGATGCCGAACTCGCCCAGGGTGATCGGCGAGGTGCCGAAGCTGTTGGTCTGCACCGCGTCGGCGCCGGCGCGCAGATATCCCAGGTGAATGTCGCGCACCAGGTCGGGCCGGCTCTCGCACAGGATGTCGGTGCAGTTCTCGTGGCCCAGGTAATCGCGCTCGACATCGAGCGGACGCGCCTGCATCTGCGTGCCCATGGCGCCGTCGCACAGCAGGACCCGGTCGGCGAGATAGTCGAGGATGTGGGGCATTTCGCTTTGCTCAGAGGTTCGAGGCGGTCGTACCCCCCACCCCACCCTCCCCCTCAAGGGGAGAGGGAGAAGCAGTGGAGGGAGAAGCAGCAGCAGTGGAAGCAGCGGCGGCGCGGACGCCGATGAGATGGCAGATGGCGACGATGAGGTCGGCGCGGTTCAGCGTGTAGAAGTGGAACTCATTGATCCCCGCCGCCTGCAGCAGCCGGCATTGCTCGGCGGCGATCGAGGCGGCGACGAGGCGGCGGGTGTCGGGATCGTCGTCGAGACCGTCGAACATCGGCGCCATCCAGGAGGGCAGGCGCGCGCCGCACGAGCCGGCGAATTTCCGCACCTGGGCGAAATTCGTCACCGGCAGGATGCCGGGGACGATCGGCACGTCGATGCCGGCGGCGACGGCGCTATCGAGAAAGCGCAGATATACGTCGGTGTCGAAGAAGAACTGTGTGATGGCGCGCGTCGCGCCCGCATCGATCTTGCGCTTCAGATTGTCGAGATCGTCGGCGGCGCTCCGCGCCTCGGGATGGGTCTCGGGATAGGCGGCGACGCTGAGCTCGAAATCGGCGACGCGGCGCAGCCCGGCGACGAGATCCGCGGCATAGGCATAGCCGCCGCCATCCGGGCGATAGGCGTCGCCCCCGGGAACGTCGCCGCGCAGCGCCACCAGGTGGCGGATCCCCGCCTCCCAGTAGCGGCGGGCGATGTCGTCGATCTCCGGGCAGGCGGCGCCGATGCAGGTGAGATGCGCCGCGGGCTCGAGCCGGGTCTCGCGGCGGATGCGCAGCACGGTGCTGTGGGTGCGCTCGCGCGTCGAGCCGCCGGCGCCATAGGTGACCGAGACGAAGCGCGGCGCAAGCGGCTCCAGCCGCTTCACCGTCTGCCACAGCTTCGCCTCCATCTCCGGCGTCTTGGGCGGGAAGAACTCGAAGGAGACGAGCGGCCGCTTGCCGGCGCGCACCGGCTCGGCGGCAAGGAGCGGGCCGCGGCGGATCATGGCGCCACCGCGGCTTTGCTTCGTGCCGGCGCCGGCGCCTCGGTCTCGTCCCGCCGCCGCGCCGGCCATAGCACGACGGTGAGCGGGTCACCCGGCAAGGGCCGCGCCGGCTCGGCCTCGAGCCCGGCGGCGCGGCACCACTGGCTCACCTCGGCGTCAGTGAAGCCGAGGCGGCGATGGGCGTGCTCGCTGCGCAGGAATTCCAGCTCGTGCGGCGCGAAATCGACGATCACCAGCCGGCCGCCCGGCCGGAGCACGCGCGCCGCCTCGGCGACGGCCTGGTCCGGATGCTCGGCGTAATGCAGCACCTGGTGGATGACGACGGCGTCGAAGGAGGCGCGCGGGAGCGGCAGCTGGTACATGTCCCCCTGGCGGATGCTGCAATTGCGCAGCCGCGCGCGCTCGAGATTGACCCGCGCCACCGCCAGCATCTCGCGCGAGAGGTCGAGACCGAGCGCGCGCTCGACGCGCGGGCCCAGCAGCTCGAGCATGCGGCCGGTGCCGGTGCCGATGTCGAGGAGGTGGCGCAGCCCGGCCGCCGGAAACAGCTTCAACAGCGCCGCCTCGACCTCCTGCTCATCGACATAGAGCGAGCGGATCCGGTCCCATTGCGCGGCGTTGGCGCGGAAATACTGCGCCGCCTGGTCCGCCCGCTGCCGCTTGATCTGGGCGAGCCGCTCGCGATCGAGCGCCAGGACCGGATCGGCGGCCGGCACGAGCTCGAGCAGGCGGCGGGCGAGCGCCCCCGCTTCCGCCAGGCGATAGAAGACGCGGCTCCCCTCGCGGAAGCGGTCGAGCAGGCCGGCGTCGCAGAGCAGCTTCAGGTGGCGCGAGACGCGCGGCTGGCTCTGCCCAAGGATGTCGGTGAGCTCGCCGACGGTGAGCTCGCCTTCGGCGCACAGCACCAGCAGCCGGAGCCGCGTCGGCTCTGCCGCCGCCCGCAACCCCGCCAGCAGCGCTTCCATGACACCTCCCGCCATGCTCGGGTCCAGATATAAACATATCTTTATATAAGATGCAACCGCAACACGCGGGATTGTCTCGAGCGGGGCGCCGGCGCCTGGCCCGTGGCGGGAGGCGCGGCCAGGTTGCGGGCTCCGGCCTTGCGGGCAACGCGGGGGACGCGCTAGCGTTTTCGCTCCGCTCATGCTAGCGAGACACAGAGGGTGGTGCCGGCGACCTTGCGCGATAAGGTCGCTCGGGGCGCGGCCCGGGCAACCGCCGAGGATCCCGCCTCGGTTAGAAGAGGGCTGAACCCGCGATGTCGCTCCGCCACCCGCTCCGCCTGCTGGTCCTGATCGTCGGCCTCACTCTCGCCGCGGGCGGCGTTGAAGCCGACGCCCCGGCCGCCACCCCCTCTTCCTTCATCAGCGGTCTGGTCGATTCCGCGGTCGGGGCGCTCGCCAACAAGCAGCTCACCCAGGAAGACCGGGCCAAGGAGTTCCACGCGCTCCTCGACAGGGATTTCGACATGCCGCGCATCTCGCGCTTCGTGCTGGGCCGCTACTGGAAGGAGGCGAGCGATACCGAGCGGCAGCATTTCCTGCAGCTGTTCGAGGAATACGTCGTCCGCTCTTACGCGCAGCGCTTCGCCCAGTACAGCGGCGAGACGGTGAAGGTGACGGGGGCGCGGCCCGAAGGCGAGACGACGACCCTGGTGCAGAGCGAGGTGCTCCAAACCAGCGGCGCGCCGCCGGCCAAGGTCGACTGGCGCGTGCGCAAGGACGAGGACGGCTTCAAGATCGTCGATGTCGATGTCGAGGGCGTCAGCATGGTGCTGACCCAGCGCGAGGAGTTCAGCTCGGTGATCGAGCGCGCCGGCGGCGTCGCCGGCCTCAACCGCGAGCTCGAGCAGAAGCTCGCCAGCGGCGACACGACGATGGCCGCGCCGCTGCCGAAGAAGGAGTGATCAGTTCTCAGTTGTCAGTTATCAGGGAGTCGTCGGTTATCAGTTGTCAGTCGTCAGTTAAGAGCTGACAGCTGGGAACTCGGAACTACCACTGATAACTGATCACTGACAACTGACGACTACCTCGTCAGCGGCTTGTAGCGGATGCGGTGGGGCTGATCGGCGGCGGCGCCGAGGCGGCGCTTGCGGTCGGCTTCGTAGTCGGCGTAGTTGCCTTCGAACCACACCACCTGGCTGTCGCCCTCGAAGGCGAGAATGTGCGTCGCGATGCGGTCGAGAAACCAGCGGTCGTGGCTGATGACCACGGCGCAGCCGGGGAACTCGAGCAGCGCCTCCTCGAGCGCGCGCAAGGTGTCGACATCGAGGTCGTTGGTCGGCTCGTCGAGCAGGATGACGTTGGCGCGCTGCTTCAGCATCTTGGCGAGGTGGACGCGGTTGCGCTCGCCGCCCGAAAGCTGGCCCACCTTTTTCTGCTGGTCGCTGCCGCGGAAGTTGAAGAGCCCGCAATAGGCGCGACTCGGCATCTTGCGCCGGCCGAGATCGATCTCGTCATTGCCGCCGGAGATCTCCTCGAACACGGTCTTGTCGGGCGCGAGCGTGTCGCGCGACTGGTCGACATAGCCGAGCTTCACCGTCTCGCCGACGCGGAAGCTGCCCTGATCGGGCGTCTCCTGGCCGGTGACCATGCGGAAGAGCGTGGTCTTGCCGGCGCCGTTGGGACCGATGATGCCGACGATGCCGCCGGGCGGCAGGCGGAAGGAGAGATCCTCGATCAGCAACCGCTCGCCGAAGCCCTTGGCGAGGCGCTCGGCCTCGATGACGAGATCGCCGAGCCGCGGCCCCGGCGGCAGCACGATCTGCGCCGTCTCGGGCGCCTTCTCGTTGCTCTGCGCGACGAGGCTCTCATAGGCGGAGATGCGCGCCTTGCTTTTCGTCTGGCGCGCGCGCGGGCTCTGGCGCACCCAGTCGAGCTCGCGCTCCAGCGTGCGCTGGCGCGCCGCCTCCTGCTTGCCCTCCTGCTCGAGCCGCTTCTGCTTCTGCTCGAGCCAGCCGCTGTAGTTGCCCTCGTAGGGAATGCCGCGGCCGCGATCCAATTCGAGGATCCAGCCCGCCACCTCGTCGAGGAAGTAGCGGTCGTGGGTGACGGTGACGACGGTGCCGGGATAGTCGGCGAGGAAGCGCTGCAGCCAGGCGACGCTCTCGGCGTCGAGATGGTTGGTCGGCTCGTCGAGCAGCAGCAGGTCCGGTTTCTGCAACAGCAGGCGGCAGAGCGCGACGCGGCGGCGCTCGCCGCCCGAGAGCGACGTGACGTCGGCGTCGCCCGGCGGGCAGCGCAGCGCGTCCATGGCGATCTCGATGGTGCGGTCGAGCTCCCAGCCGTTGACGCGGTCGATCTTCTCCTGCAGCTCGCCCTGCTCGGCGATGAGCGCGTTCATCTCCTCCTCGTCGAGCTCCTCGGCGAAGCGCGCGCTCACCGCCTCGAAGCGCTCGAGCAACGCCGCGATCTCGCTGAGCCCTTCCCGGACATTGCCGGCGACGTCCTTGTCGGGATCGAGCTGCGGCTCTTGCGGCAGGAAGCCGACCTTGACGCCGTCGGCGGCCCAGGCCTCGCCGGCGAAATCCTGTTCGAGGCCGGCCATGATGCGCAGCAGCGTCGATTTGCCGGCGCCGTTGAGGCCGAGCACGCCGATCTTCGCCCCCGGCAGGAAGGAGAGCCGGATGTCCTTCAACACCTCGCGCCCGCCCGGATAGGTCTTGGAGAGACCTTTCATCACATAGATGTACTGATAGGCGGGCATCAGCCGACTCCGGGGATTTCGGGGGGAGTCGCGTTTTAGCGAAGCGGGCGGGCGCAGCGCAACGCTTCACCGGCCCAGCGAGCGGACAGGGGGCGGCGCCCGGCTCACCTGTCCGCACGCCGCCGTGCTCGGCGCATGGCACCCATGCCTTCCATGGGCCGCAGGGCGGCTTAGAAATTGCTTTGGTGTGGTGCGTCTCTCCACATGCCGGCGGGAACGGTCAATTCATCGAGAGAGGGGAGTTATTGTGCAGTGCAGCGGGGACGGACGAGGTGACATCTGCCTAGAATAGGGGCTTTTGGCACCGGCGATCGTCGCGGTTTGGCGCGGCTGCGGTAGAACTGATAGCAAGGACGCTCCCCCCGTGTGGATTGTTCGGCTCGCGCTCAACCGGCCCTATACGTTCATCGTGCTGGCGCTGCTGATTCTGCTGGCGAGCCCGCTGGTGATCCTGCGCACGCCGGTCGACATCCTGCCCAACATCAACATTCCGGTCATCGCCGTCGGCTGGACCTATACCGGCCTCAATCCCGAGGAGATGGAAGGCCGGATCACCACCGTCTTCGAACGCGTCCTCACCACCCTCGTCGACAACATCGAGCACATCGAATCCACCACGTATAACGGCCTGGCCATCGTCCGCATCTTCCTCCAGCCGAACGCCAGCCTCGATACCGCCAACGCCCAGGTGACCGCGGCGTCGCAGACCATCCTGCGGCAATTGCCGCCGGGCACGACGGCGCCGCTGGTGATGGATTACAGCGCCTCGAGCGTGCCCATCCTGCAGCTGGCGCTCTCGGGACCGGGGCTCTCGGAGGCGCAGCTCAACGACCTTGCGCTCAACTTCCTGCGCACGCAGCTGGTGACCGTGCCGGGCGCGGAGGTGCCCTATCCCTACGGCGGCAAGCAGCGCGAGGTGATGGTGGCGCTCGATCCGCAGAAGCTGCAGCAGAAGCAGCTGTCGTCGGGCGACGTGCTGAACGCGCTGGCGCGGCAGAACCTGGTGCTGCCCTCGGGCACGGCCAAGATCTCGCAATTCGAATACGACATCCGCGTCAACGGCTCGCCCACCACGCTGCAGCAGCTTGCCGACTATCCGATCAAGCGGGTGAACAACGCCATCGTCTATCTGCGCGACGTCGGCACGGTCAGCGACGGCTTCGCGCCGCAAACCAACATCGCGCGGCAGGACGGCCAGCGCGGCGTGCTGCTGAGCATCCTGAAGGCCGGCAACGCTTCGACGCTCAGCGTCGTCTCCGGCATCCGCGACATCTTGAAGAGCGTGGTCCAGACGCTGCCGCCGCAGCTCAGGATCGAGCCGGTGGGCGACCAGTCGATCTTCGTGCGGGCCGCCATCAGCGGCGTGGTGCGCGAGGCGGTGATCGCCGCGGCGCTCACCGCGGCGATGATCCTGCTGTTCCTCGGCAGCTGGCGCAGCACGCTGATCATCGCGGTGTCGATCCCGCTCTCGATCCTGACCTCGATCATCTGCCTGAGCTTCCTCGGCCAGACCATCAACATCATGACGCTGGGCGGGCTCGCGCTCGCCGTCGGCATCCTGGTGGACGATGCCACGGTGACGATCGAGAACATGGAGCGCTATCTCGAGGAAGGGCACGACCTCCTCGACGCCATCCTCCACGGCGCGGCGCAGATCGCCGTGCCGGCGCTGGTCTCGACGCTGTGCATCTGCATCGTCTTCGTGCCGATCTTCCTGCTGGGCGGCGTCGCGCGCTATCTCTTCGTCCCGCTGGCCGAAGCGGTGGTCTTCGCCATGCTCGCCTCCTACGTGCTGTCGCGCACGCTGGTGCCGACCATGGCCATGTACCTGCTGCGCGCCAAGGCGCATCATGCGGGGCCCGCGCGCAATCCGATGGTGCGTTTCCAGCGCAGCTTCGAAGCGGGGTTCGAGCGCCTGCGCCAGGGCTATGGCCGGGTGCTCGACGCGGTGGTCCGGCACCGCAAGGTGTTCATCCCGGCCTTCCTCGGCACCGGGCTGGTGATCCTGTTGCTGCTGCCGTGGCTGGGAGAGGATTTCTTCCCGAACACCGACAGCGGCCAGTTCATGCTGCACATCCGCGCCAAGACCGGCACGCGGATCGAGGAGACGGCGCGGCTCGCCGATCTGGTGGAGGACGAGATCCGCCGCACGGTGCCGGCGAGCGAGCGGCAGACCATCACCGACAATATCGGGCTGCCCTACAGCACGATCAATCTGACGCATTCGATCTCGGGCACGATCGGCGCCGCGGATGCCGACATCATGGTGTCGCTGAAGCCGCAGCACGAACGTCCGACGGATGACTATGTCGCGGCCCTGCGCAAGTCGCTGCCGGCGCGGTTCCCGGGCGTCACCTTCTACTTCCTGCCGCCCGACATCATCACCCAGGTGCTGAATTTCGGCCTGCCCGCGCCGATCGACATCCAGATCGAGGGCGCCGACATCCAGGACAACCGCGTTGTCGCCGACCGCGTGCTGTCGGACATCCGCCACGTGCCGGGCATCGTCGATGCGCGCATCCAGCAGGACTTCGATTACCCCGATTTCCAGATCAACGTCGATCGCACCGAGGCGCAGCAGGCGGGCTTCACCGAGAGCGACGTCGCGACCAGCATCCTCAACACGTTGAGCGGCAGCTTCCAGACCTCGCCGCAGTTCTTCCTGAACACGCAGAACGGCGTCAACTACAACCTCGTCGCCCAGACACCGCAATACCGGATGCAATCGCTGCAGGACCTGGAGAACATCCCGGTGACCTCGGCGACCGCCGGACACGCCGGGGTGCTCGCCGATGTCGCGTCGATCAAGCGGTCGCAGGAGATGGCGGTGGTGAGCCATTACAACATCCGCCGCGTCATCGACATCTACGCCTCGGTGCAGGGGCGCGACCTGGGTGCCGCCGGCGCCGATGTCGACAAGATCGTCAACGCCGATCGCAGCCTGCTGCCGCGCGGCAGCTTCATCCGCCTGCGCGGCCAGCTCCAGACGATGCAGACGTCCTACCGCAACCTGCTGGGCGGTCTGGCATTCTCGATCGTCCTGGTCTATCTCCTGATCGTCGTCAACTTCCAGTCCTGGCTCGACCCCTTCATCATCATCACAGGGCTGCCGGCGGCGCTGGCGGGAATCGTGCTGTGCCTGTTCTTCACGCATACGACACTGAGTGTGCCGGCGCTGATGGGCGCGATCATGTGCATGGGCGTGGCGACGGCGAACAGCATTCTGGTCGTCGCCTTCGCGCGCGAGCGGCTCAGCGCGCATGGCGATGCGGTCAAGGCCGCGATCGAGGCGGGCTTCACCCGGTTCCGACCGGTGCTGATGACGGCGCTCGCCATGATCATCGGGATGGTGCCGATGGCGCTGGGCGCCGGCGAGGGCGGCGAGCAGAACGCGCCGCTCGGCCGCGCCGTCATCGGCGGGCTGACGCTGGCGACCGTCGCGACGCTGGTCTTCGTCCCCGCGGTCTTCGCGCTGCTGCATAGCCGAGGCCAGAAGGGCGCGCAGCCGCACGCCGTCCAACCCCATTCCTCGTAACGCTTCATCGGAGACGCACGCCATGCCGCCCGACGATCCGCGTGAAGCGGAACGCCCCCCGCCCGGCGATCTGCGCGAAGCGGAACGCTCCTCGCCGCCGGGCGATCTGACGCTGCGCCGGCAGACCCAGCCGCGCCGCTGGCGCCTGCCGGTGCTGCTCGGCGTGGCGGCCCTCGTGCTTGCCGGTGCCATCTATGCCGGCATCCGCAGCCGCGCCGAGACCGAGACTGAGCTGGCGCTCACCACCGACGAGGCCGCGGTGCCGACGGTCAACGTCATCCACCCGACCCCCGGCGCGCCGGACGAGGCGCTGGTGCTGCCGGGCAATACGCAGGCCTTCCGCGACACCGCCATCTACGCCCGCACCAACGGCTATCTGAAGCGGTGGTATTTCGACATCGGCGCGCATGTGAAGCGCGGCGACCTGCTGGCGGAGATCGACACGCCCGAGGTCGACGCACAGCTGCGCCAGGCACGCGCCGACCTCGCCACGGCAGAGGCGAACCTCAAGCTCGCGGAGATCACGGCCGTGCGCAACGAGAACCTGCTGAAGACGCGCTCGGTCTCGACGCAGGACCGCGACAACGCGGTCGGCGCCATGAACAGCGACCGCGCGATCGTGCAATCGCGCGAGGCCAATGTGAAGCAGCTCGAGGAGCTGCAATCCTTCGAGCGGGTGGAAGCGCCGTTCGACGGCATCGTCACCGCGCGCAACGTCGATATCGGCGCGCTGATCGCGGCCGGCGGCGCGGCGCCGGCGCGCGAGCTCTTCCACCTGGCGGCGATCGACACGCTGCGCGTCTATGTCGAAGTGCCCGAGAGCTATGTGCCTTCCATCCATGTCGGCCTCACGGCCGCGGTGACCGCCGACGAGTATCCCGGGCAGAGCTTCCAGGGCACGCTGGTGCGCACCGCCGATGCGATCGATCTCGCCTCGCGCACGCTGCTGGTCGAGGTGGACGTGCCGAACCCGACCGAGAAGCTTCTGCCCGGCGCCTATGTCAACGTGCATTTCCGCCTGCCCGCGGCGGGGCACTCGGTGACGATCCCGTCCAATACGCTGCTCTTCCGCAAGGAAGGCCTGCAGGCGGGCGTGGTCCGCGACGGCAAGGTGCAGCTCGTGCCGGTGAAGATCGGCCAGGACTATGGCGACATCGTCGAGGTGATCGAAGGGCTGACGGTGCAGGATCAGGTCGTGCTCGACCCGTCGGACTCGCTGGAGAGCGGCACCGCGGTGCATGTCCACTCCGGGAAGAATACCAAGGCCGCACCATGACCGGCGCATATTGGCGCGGGGTCGGCGCGCTGGGATTGCTGCTGGCCGGCTGCACGGTCGGCCCCGACTATAAAGCGGCGCCACCGGTGGCGACGCCGGCCGCCTACAAGGAATTGCCCAAGGGCGCGGAGAGCGGCCTGTGGCGCCGGGCGCAGCCGCTCGACGGGGCGGTCCGCGGCAAATGGTGGGAGATCTTCGGCGATCCCGAGCTCAACGCGCTCGAGGACCAGGTCACCGCCGCCAATCAGAATCTGAAGGTGGCCGAGGCCAATTTCCGCCAGGCGCGGGCGCTGATCGGCGTGCAGCAGGCCGGGCAGTATCCGGCGCTGTCGTTGTCGCCCAGCATCACCTCGCTGCGCGACAGCGGCCATACACCTTATTTTTCGCAAGCGCATCCGACGCCCACGGGCGAGTTCGAGCTGCCGTTCGACCTCTCCTACGAGATCGATCTCTGGGGGCGCATCCGCCGCAGCGTCACCGCGGCGCGCGAGCAGGCGCAGGCGAGCGCCGGCGATCTCGCGACCGTGGCGCTCAGCCTCCATGCGGAACTGGCGATCGACTGGGTCGAGCTGCGCGCCGCCGATGCGCAACAGCAGCTGCTCAACGACACGGTGGCGTCCTTTGCCGACGCGCTGAAGCTCACGGAGGATCGGTTCGCCGGCGGCGGCGCGTCGGAAGCCGATGTGGCGCAGGCGCGCACGCAGCTCCAGACGACGCAGGTCCAGGCCACCGACATTGCCGTGGCGCGCGCGCAATTCGAGCATGCGATCGCCGTGCTGATCGGCAAGCCGCCGGGTGATTTCAGCCTGCCGGCGCGGCCGCTGACGCTCGAGCCGCCGCCGGTGCCGGTGGGCGTGCCGTCGGAGCTGCTGCAGCGGCGGCCGGACATCGCCGCGGCCGAGCGCCGCGTCGCCGCCGCCAATGAGCAGATCGGCATCGCCGAGGCCGCATTCTACCCGTCGCTGACGCTCAGCGCCGTCGGCGGCTTCATCGGCACCGAGGCGGCAAACTGGCTCCAATGGGGGAGCGTCGCCTGGGCCGTGGGCGGCGCCTTGAGCCAGCCGCTGTTCGACGCCGGGCTGCGCCGCTCGCAATCAGCCGCCGCGGTCGCGAGCTATGAGGGGACAGTTGCCAGCTACCGCGAGACGACGCTGGAGGCGTTCCAGCAGGTCGAGGACAATCTCGCGGCGCTGCAGATCCTGGACCGCGAGGCGCAGCAGCAGAAGGTGGCGGTGGCGTCGGCGGAGAATTCGCTCAGAATCTTCACCAACCGCTATGTCGGCGGCATCGATCCCTATCTCCAGGTGGTGACCGCGCAATCGGTGGCGCTGGCGAACGAGCGCAACGATCTCGATATCCGGCGGCGGCGGATCGAAGCCGACGTGCTGCTGGTGAAGGCGCTGGGCGGCGGCTGGAGCACCAAGGACCTGCCGTCGCTGAAGGGACGGAGCCCCTATACCTTCGAGGTGAACCTGCCCGGCATGGGCAGCGGCATCGACGTGCCGAAGGAGCCGTGAGGCCGCCGGCGCTTTCGGGACCCGCGCGCACCGTCGCCACAGCGCCTGTCCGCGCCGCTGCACCAAGCGATAGTCGCGCGCGAGCATGCCTCCGTCCGGGTTGAGCGTTCTGGCGATGCGATGCCACCACTGGTAGCTTCGCGCATCGTGACCCTGATTGCGTCGCGGCGCTGGTTGGCCGTGGGCGGCAAGGACTGACAGAAAAATGGCGCGGCCCCCGACACCACCACCTCCCGATCCCTTTGCCGATATCAAAACCCGGGGGCGGTCGAGCGCCGTGACCGGCGCGCCGCAATTGCCGCCGCAGCTGCGCGCCACTCCGCCGACGCGCGCTCGTTCCGGCGGCGCGGCACCACCGGTCCCGCAGCCGCTGACGCCGCACGAGCGGCGCATGCTGGAGGCGGAAAACGAACTCGCGGCGGCCTGGGAGCTGAAGAACGCCAACGAGCAGAACATCAAGAAGCTCTTTGCCAGCAAGCAGCTTGTCATCAAGCCCACGGCCGCCGCGGCCGGGGTGGCGGCCGTCGCCCAGGCCGCGCGGAACCTCGAGTCCTCGATTCCCAAGGGAGCGCGCGCGGCAGGGGCAGCGGCCGGGGGAGCGGGCGCGGCGCAGGTCGCGGCGACGCTGTCCGGCGACGCCGGGGCGGGTCTGGGGACCACCACCGGCAGCGCCGTCCTCGGCGCTTTCGCCAAGGCCCTGCCGATCGTCGGCGTCGTGAAGGGTGCGGGAGAGCTGCTCCTCAGCTTGTATTCGCTCGCCTCCAGCGCCTGGCTCAAATACCACACGGCGGAGGTCGCGAAATCGTCGTTCGCGCCGGGCGACCCGGCGGCAGCGCTCGAAGCGCTGAGAGAGATGCTGGGACGGGAGATGAAGGAGACGGCAATCGACGCCGCAAGCCTGACCGTGCAGCTCGGCCTCGACATTGCGGCGGCCGTCGGGACCGGCGGCGCCGGGCTGGTGGTCTCGGGCTACGCCAAGGGCGTCGCCGACAATTTGGTGACGCTGTGCAAGAGCGTCTACCTGTTCCGGCAGGAGCAGGCGGAGGTGGACAAGGCGAACCAGTACCTGAAAAGCGGGCCGTGGGACCTGTCGCTGTTCAAATATGCGCCGCTGCTGGGCTGCTACCTGCTGCGGTGCTCGAGCTCGAGCGCGGTGGTCAACATGGCGATCGGCGACTACGCGAAGCCGGGATGGAAGATCGATACCGAGGGGATCGCGGCGCTGAAGCGCAAAGCCGAACCGCTCATCGACAAGGCCGGCGAGCTCATTCGCAACGCGCGCTACGAGATTCCGCAATTCGCCTACCACGCCGGAATCGCCCCGCCCGTCACCTGGAACCCGATCTCGAAGCTGAAGCGGCGGGCCTACGACCGACTCCACCAGGAGCACAAGCCCTCGATCACGCGCTGACCCGCGGCGCCGGGGCACGAGCCTCTGGAGGCGCGGCTAAACCGGCTTGCGCCAGCGGATCTTCTTGGCGTCGTAGCCGCCCTTGGCGATCCTCACCGTCAGGAAATGCGAGATCTTGTAGTCGAAGA
>DASQSR010000349.1:0-15790 GCA_035642295.1 Allostellaceae bacterium
CCCGCCGCGATCAGCAGGTGATGACCGGTCGTGGTGTTGAACAGCAGGCCGATGTAGGACGGGCTTACCACCGAGAGAATGGCCATCATGATGAAGGGGAGCGAGCCGATGATCATCGCGCTGGCTCGCGCCTCCGACGACATCGCTCTGACCTTGAGCTTCATCTGCCGCCGCCGGCGCAGCACCTGGTCGAGGTTCTCCAGAGTCTCGGCGAGGTTGCCGCCGGTCTCGCGCTGGATCGACAGTGTCACGACAAGGAACTTGAGCTCGGCGGCGTCGGTGCGCCGCGCCGCATCCCACAGCGCCTGTTCCGGCGGATGGCCGAGGCGGATCTGGTCGGTGACCTGACGGAATTCCAGGCCAACGGGATCCGGCACCTCCTGCGCCGCGATCTGAAACGTCTCGGTCACCGGCAGGCCCGATTTGAGGCCGCGCACCATGAGACCCAGGGCCTCGGGGAAACGCTTGCCAAAGGCATTGGCGCGGCGCCCCGCCAGATAGCCGACGAAGAGATGCGGCAGCCACAGCCCGACCAGCCCCGCGACCGGCAGGGCGACCAGCGGCGACTGGCCGGCCAGCAGCACGCCGCCGAACGCGACCATCGCCACGACGAGGCAGGCGATCCCGTAGGTGCCGAGGCTGATCGGACGCCCGGTGCGGCGCAGCCGCTCGCGCAGCAGCTCCGGACGCGGCATGAAGCGCAACACGAGCTGGTCGATCTTGCCCCGGTCGCCAGTCTCCCGGCGCAGTTTTAGCACGTCCCCGAGGGGCCGCAGGCCGCGCGATTTGAGGCGGTCGACGCGCTTTGCCTGCTGCTGGTTCTTGTCGTCGCCGAAGGCGAAGAAGAGGCAGAGCAGGACGACGCCGACGCCGGCGCCCAACAGGAGCGGCAACGGATCGCCGAAAAGGCCCTTCATCCCATCGCCTCCAACAGCGCGCGGTCGAGGCCGTAATACTCGGCGCGGGGCGTAAAGTGCGGCCTGAGACCGGTCGATTTGAAGCTGCCCTTGAGCTTACCGCCCTCGCCCTCGCCCTCGTACTGGTAGGTGAAGAGATCCTGGGTGGTGATGATCTCGCCCTCCATGCCGACGATCTCGGTGACGGCAATGATGCGGCGGGCGCCGTCGCGCATGCGGCTCACCTGCACCACCATGTGGACCGCGGCGGCGATCTGCTGGCGCACGGCCTTCGCCGGCAGGTTGATGCCGGACATGCCGACCATGTTCTCGAGCCGGGTCAGCGCTTCGCGCGGCCGGTTGGCGTGAATGGTGCAGAGCGAGCCGTCATGGCCGGTGTTCATCGCCTGCAGCATGTCGAGCGCCTCGCCGCCGCGGATCTCACCGAGGATGATACGGTCGGGGCGCATGCGCAGCGTATTCTTGACCAGATCGCGCATGGTGATCTCGCCCTTGCCCTCGAGGTTGGGCGGGCGCGTCTCGAGGCGCACCACGTGCGGCTGCTGCAGCTGAAGCTCGGCGGCGTCCTCGATGGTACAGACGCGCTCGCCTTCATCGATCATCTGCGACATGGCGTTGAGGGTCGTCGTCTTGCCCGAGCCCGTACCGCCGGAGATCAGGATGTTGAGGCGCGAACGAGCCGCGATCTTCAGCACCGCCGCCATCTCCGGCGAGATGCTGCCGCTCTTCGCCATGGAATCGAGGGTGATCGTCTTCTTGGAGAATTTGCGGATGGAAATGCTTGTGCCGTCGATCGCGAGCGGCGGGGCGATGATGTTGACGCGGCTGCCGTCGGTGAGACGGGCGTCGACCAGCGGCGTCGATTCGTCGATGCGGCGGCCGATCTGGGTGACGATCCGGGTGGCGACGCTCATCACATGGGGGTTGTCGCGGAAGACGACGTCGGTGAGCTCGAGCTTGCCGCGGCGCTCGACATAGACCTGCTTGGGGCCGTTCACCATGATGTCGCTGATCGTCTCGTCGGCGAGCAGCGGCTCGAGCGGACCGAGCCCCAGCATGTCGTCGAGCAGCACGGTGACGAGATCGCGCTGCTCGAGCTGGTTGAGCTGGATCTTCTGCTCGATCAGGATCTCGCCGATCACCGCCTGAAGCTGGCGCGCGAGCTCGGCGCGCTGCAGCTTGGCGGCGATCTCCGGGTCGATCCGCTCCATCACCAGCGGATAAATGCGCGGGATCGCCTCCTCGATGGCGGCCCGGCTCCCAACCGCCTGACCCGAACGCGTCGGCTCGGCCGGCGCCTCGCGCTTCATCCGCTCGACCAGGCTGTTGACCAGCGCGGTCACGAGGTCGCGGTGGATGAGCGCGGACACCGCCATCTGCTTTTCCTGCAGCGCCGTCCGCGCGACCTCGTCGATCCGCCGCGCGATCTCGGCGCGCGACTTGCCGCGCAGCCCCGCCGTGTCGAGCGCCGCGATCGCCGGCTCGACCGTGAGCCGCGCCTCTTCGACGCTCACCTCGGCACGCGCCTCGCCCGGTTCGAGCCGCGGCTCGGCTCGGGCCGGTGCCGCTGCCGGCGCGACCGGCGCCAGCGCCGGCCGCTCGCGTCGGGCATTCAAGGCATGGATGCGGGCCTGGAGGCCGCCTTCGGGATCGCGCTTGCCGAACATTATTTCTTGAACCTCCCGAGCAGCCCGGAGCGCGGTTTCTCCGCCTCGCGGCCGGCGAGCCGCGCCGCGAGCTTGCGCAGCTCGATCGCCGCCTTGCTGTTGGCGGCGGCGTCCGGGAGGGCCTTGCCGTTATGCGCGGCGGCCACCACCGCCTTGACGTCGAAGGGCACGACGTGGTCGAGCTCGCCGCCGATACCGCGCTCGAATTCCGCCCGGCCGATCTCGCCGCGGTGATCTGCGCCGACTTGGTTTGCTACCAGCAACGGCTTGCCGCGCGCCTCCAGCGTTTTCGCCAGATCGCCGAGGCGCACGGAATCGCGCAAGGCCGCGAGTGACAGGTCGGTGACGACGATCGTCGCATCGGCGAGCGCGATCACCTGCCGCGCCATGGCATCGAGGCTGCGCGGCAGGTCGACGACGAGGCAGTCGTAGTCCTGCGAGAGCGCTGCGAGCAGGGGAGCCACCGCCGCGCCGTCGAAGCTCAGCTGCTCCTCGAGCGACTCCTCGGTGGCGAGGATGGGCAGCTTTTCGCCCTCCGTCACCATCGCCGAGGCGAGCAGCATGCTGTCGGTGCGCTCGGGATTTTCCAGCGCTTCGCGCAAACCGCGTCCGGGCTCGAGGTCGAGGCTCAAGGCAAGATTGCCGAAATGGAGGTCGAGATCGATGAGCGCGCTGCGCAGCTTGAACTCGTGCGCCAGCAGCCAGGCGGTCGAGACGGCGACGGTGGTGGTGCCGACGCCGCCGCGCGCGCCGATGAAGGCAAAGAGCCGCGTCTGGCGCGACTCGCCGGGCGCGGCGTAACTGCGGATCGCCGCGGCAAAGGCCTCACACAGAAGCTCGCTCGATACCGGCTTGACCAGATAGTCGGCGACGCCGAGCGCGATGAGGTGGCGATAAAGGGCAACGTCATTGACCGAGCCGATGGCGAGAAAGTGGGTCGAGGGACCGCAGAGCTGCGCCAGCTCGTGCATGCCCTCGACCGGCTCCGTCGCATCGGAAAGATCGACGAGGACAAGAGTCGGCGGCGTGGTGATGTCGATCGACTTGCGCGCAACCTCGAGGCCGCCGGCGCGCACCTTGGCGCTCGACCAGCCGAGCTGCGCCACCGCGCGGCTCACCGCTTCGCGCGTGACATCGTCGGCGACGCAGGCGACGAAGCGCTGCCTGCTGCCGGCGATTGGTTCGGCCTTGGCTGCTTCGCCCATCATTGGCTACTGCCCGCTGCTGCCGCCGCTGCTGCCCGGCATCTGGATCGTGACCGGCGAATAGCCGCCGCCCGAGCTGTTGCTCAGCAGGTCCTTGGGCTTGCCGGCGCGATAGCGCTCGATCGCGGCGATGGCGGGATCGCCCTCCTCGGGTCCGAGCGTGCGGCCGACGACGAGATCGTGCGGATCGGCAACCATCAGGCCGAAATCACTGACGGTGGCACAGCCGAAATTGCTGCCGACGCCGTTGTCGTGGGCCTCGAACGGCGTTTTGGTCCAGTCCGGGCAGTTGGGCAGCGTCACCACGTAGCGCTCGACCTTGACCAGCAGGCGGTTGGCGGCGATCCCGTGCTCGGTTGCCGGCAGCGCCTTGGCGCCGATGCCGCGCTGCGCCAGCGCGTGGCTGAGGGTTCCGATGCGCTGCGCCGCCAGAGGGTCGCCGCTCGCGGTCTGGAGGTAGACGTGATCGTCCGGCGTCACCCCGGAGCTGTCGAGGAAGGCGTCGAGCCGGGCACCCTCGCCGGACTCCAGGCGGGCGCTACCGGGAACGAAGCCCACCGGCTGAGTCAGCTCGGTGTAGTCGACCTTGAGCTGCTTGGGCGTGGTGACCGGCGCGACCTCGGTATCATCGCTGCTGCTGCACGCGGCGAGGACGAGGCCGAGGCCGGCGCAGAGACAGAGGATAAGGCGCTGCGTCATGGATGACCTCACTGGAGCTCGAAGCCGACCGGCCCGATGAGGCCGTTGCCTGCGCGGGTGATCGGCGCCTGCGTCGGCGGCGCGACCGTCTGCTGCCGGTATTCCTGGCCGTTGATCAGCAGCTGGCTGTCGCTGGACGGGACGTAGCCGTCGATCGGGGTCTGCAGGCGGGCGGCGGTCGCCGTCGGCCGCACGATGTAGGGCGTCACGATGATCACCAGCTCCGACTCGTTGCGCAGGAAGGTGTCGGAGCGGAACAGGGCGCCGAGCACGGGGACGTCGCCGAGCCAGGGAAACTTGTCGACGGTCTGGTTGATGTTGTTCTGCAGCAGGCCGGCGATGGCGAAGCTCTGGCCGCTCGCCACGTCGATCGTCGTCTCGGCGCGTCGGACGGTCAGCGCCGGCACCTGGATGCCGCTGATGGTGATCGCGCCCTGCGAGGAGAGCTGGCTCACCTCAGGCTGCACATGGATGTTGATGCGGTTGTTGGCGCTGATGGTCGCGACGAAGTCGAGGCTCACGCCGAACTTCTTCCATTCGATGGTGATCTGCGGAATGCTGCTCACGGACGAGGATTGCGGCACCGGGACCGGAAACTCGCCGCCCGCGAGGAAGCTCGCCGGCTGGCCGGAGACGGCGCTGAGGTTGGGCTCGGCGAGAATGGTGACGAGGCCGTTCTGGTCCAGCGCGTCGATCAGAGCGTTGAGGTTAGAGCTGCCGGCATTGAAGCCGGTGCTGATGTTGTCGACGGTCTGGAGCGTGGCTGCCTGCGGGACATCCGTGCGTGTGTTGAAGATGTTGAAGAATGAATTGGGATTGCCGGGGCCCGGCGTCGAGTTGAGCACGCCGTGGCCGGTGGCGAGGCCGAAGACGAAATTGCCGGTGCCGAACATGGACTCCCAGTTGATCCCCAGCTCCTTGATGATGTTGCGGTCGACCTCGGCGACGCGCACGCGGAGCTGCACCTGGTTCGGGGCATCAACCTTCATCTTGTTGACGAGCTGCTTGGGGTCCGGCAGGAAGTGCTCGACGACGCGGCGGATGTCGTCGGCCTCGGACGCGGAGTAGACCGTGCCCTCCAGCACCAGCGCATCGTCGACCGAGGCGACCGAGACGGCGCTGCGCGGCGCCATCTCGTGGATCGCCTGCTCCACCCGCCCGATGTCATAGTGCACGCGGACGGCGAGATTGAGCACCACCTGGTCATTGTCGCCGACGGCGTAGAGCGTCGTCTCGCCGCCGGACTTGCCGAAGACGTAGACCAGCGTCGGCGACTTCACCTCAACATCGGCGACGTCGGGATCGGCGACGAAAACGCTGTTGATGGGGTGATCGAGGCGGACGAGCTGCCCCTTGCCGACCTCGACGGTCAGCGGCGCGCCGGCGGTGTTGACGACTTTCGCGGCGGCGGCTGCAGGCGGCGCCGCGAGCATCGCCGCGCCGGCGAGCGCCAGGATCAGGCCGATCAGGCGGAAGCTGAGGCGGGTCATGGCATGTTCTCGTTGTTGCTGTGGCTGCTGGTGTTCCGCTGCGCGCTGCTGCCGCGGTCGAAATCCTGTTCGTTGACCTTGTCGCCGCGCACCACGACGACCTTCTGCTTCAGGCCGAAGGGCATGGGCGGCCGAATGAGGTGCGTCGCATCGCTGTCAAAGGTGTAGGTGAGCCCGGCATCGTCGTTGTCGGCCGTGGCGTCGTCCTTCTCCAGGCTGCGCAGGCTGAGCGAGAGCTTGCCGATGTCTTCGACCACGGCAACGATCTCGGCCTGCTTCGGCGTGACCTCGAGCGTCGCCGTCTTGGCGACGGAGACGTCCTTGGTCTGATCGTCGGCGCGCTGGTCGAGCGCCAGCACGCGAAGGTCGCGCAGCACCGTCTCGCTGGCATGGTGCTCGTGCTGGGCGCTGTTGTTGTTGTTGTCGTCATCGGTCAGGGCCAGCGTTGCGATGAGGTCGACGTGGTCGCCGGGGAAGACGAAGCCCGCCAGCGCCTGCGACGGTGTAAGCGGCACCGTGACCGCGCGATAGCCCGGCCGCAGCACGGCGGCGAGAAAGCCGCGATCGCCCGGGCGCACCACGCGCGCATCGGTGATCGGCTCGCCGTCGGCGATGCCGCTGCGCACGATGGCGCCGACATAGTCCTCGAGCTGATGGTCGCCCGAAACGATGTAGCTGGCGGCGACGCCGTCCTTGGGCCAAGCTTGCCAGCGCAGATTTTCGGGGCGCACGAACTGTCCGGCATGGAGATTGCCACGCGCCACCAGAACCTGCTTCTGGGGCGCCGGCGCCGGCGCCGGGGCCTGTGCCACGACCTTGACGTTGCGCTCGGCGGCGAGCCAGGCGCGGCCGAGGAAGATGGTGGCGACGGCGGCGAGGAGCGCGACGGCGACGAAGATGAGGCGGCGGGGCGACATCGGGGCCTCCCGTGGTCAGGACGCGAAGCGGGTGAGGGCGACGGCGACGCCGCCGGTGGCGATGGCGACGCCGAAGGGGATCGGCCGCCGCAGCCGCGAGCGCAGACCGCTGTCCGCCATCGGTGGCGCCGGCATCAGGTAGCCCAGCGGCGAGAGATGTGCCAGCGCCAGCGCGCCACCGGCGAGCGCGGTCACCAGCAGCATCAGCAGCAGCTGGTCGAAGCCGGCCCAGAGCGCAACAGCCGCCATTAGCTTGACGTCGCCGCCGCCGAGAATGCCGCGGTCGAAGAGCAGGATGCCGGTCGCCAGCAGCAGCGCCGCCGCCTCCGCTCCGTGGAACCACACCGGCGCCGGCTTGCCGAACGCAAAAACGGCAAAGGCGAGGGCGACCGCGGCGGGGTAGCGGTGAGGGATGAGGTAGGTCGCGATGTCGGTGATCGCCGCGGCGATCAAGGCCGCGGTGACGGCGAGGACGGCGGTCCAGTTGAGGATGTGAGCGGCGTCAAGCATGGTCTTCTCCGATCGATTCCGCCGCCTCCGAGACGACGCGGGGCCGTTGCGGCTGCCGTCCGGCAATCGGCCGCGAACGACGCCGGCGCTAGGCGGCCCTGCCGCGTGCGGCGGCGGCCGGGGCGGAGCGCTGAAGCAGGTTGTTGCCGAGAGCGGTCGAGACGCCGATGATCACCGCCGGGACGCAGCGCGGCGATGCGTCGCCCGCGACTGCCGTAGCGCCGCTGCGGTTCCGAGCCGATCTCTCCGTGGTGCTGCGCATGACAGTGATCCCTTCCCGATCAACCAAGCACGACGCGAGGAAGTCTGTTCTCCAACTCTTAAGGCAACCTTAAACAGGAAGAAGTAATGTATAGAACTTCCAGTGAATACAGAGAACTAAACTCGCCATTATTGATGACATAGCGAGTGAATTACGTGTTTAATTTTCTGCAGATTTTATCGAGGGAGGGGAGTCGCGCGGAGCGTCGGCGCTGCGCCGCCGCGGCCGGCCTCGTTCTCGTTGCTGCGCTCGCGGCGGCGCACGCCGCCGAGCCGGACACCGCGACCGCGCCGTCGCCGCTGGCGGATTCCGCGCCGCCATCGCCGCTGCGGGAATACACCGACGGGCATGGGCGGCTTTGCCGCGTCTATGCCCGCCAGGTCGTCATCGACGGGACGGCGCAGACCGCCTATGCGACGGTGTGCCGCGAGGCCGATGGCCGCTGGGTGCTGTCGCGCTGAGATGGCGAGTTATGCGTCAAATTGACGCTAGCCTGACGTTGGGTGCATTTATTAACCAGTTATTTCTGTCTTCGTCGTGCGTGCCGAAGTATGTGCTGGGTCGGCGCAAGCTTCGCGGTCGCTGTTGCCTGGAACAAGACGCGGATCTTCCTGTTGAAGACTTCCCTCATCGGTGAGGCCGTGGTAATATAGCGGCTGTCGGTGTGCCGTCCGAGCTTGCTCGCGGCATGCGACGGCCACCCCTAAACCCGGTGCAAGCAAAATCCTCTGAGAACTAGGAGCATGTTATGAAGGCGCTGATTACCGCGTTTGCCCTCCTCTCGTTTGTCGCGGCATCGACCGTCCCGGTGATGGCGCAGACCCCGACCCAGCAAACCACTCCCGCCAAGAAGAAGACGACGGCGAAGAAGACGACAGCGAAGAAGAAGACAGCGAAGAAGAAGTCCGCGAAGAAGATGAAGAAGCCGAACCAGGCCTGATCGGTCAGACTCGGCGAAAAGGCCTCCGGGAGCTCGCCTCCCGGAGGCCTTTCGATTCGGGGCGGCCCGCGCGCCTTGCGGCGGCGGACGCCGTCGTCGCTCTCAGATCTCTCGGCCGATGGCGCGGTCGACCGACAGGCGATCGCCGCCGCGAAAGGCAATGGCGAGCGCCAGAAGCCCCCACAGCAGCGGGTATTCGTAGCCCTTCGCCAGCCAGAAGAAGCCGTTCGCCCAATGCACCGCGATGACCGCGACCGCCATCTCGACGGCGATGAGGAGGGCCACCGGTCGCGTGAACAGGCCGATCGCCAGCATGATGCCGCCGGCGAACTCGAGCAGCGCGATCCAATAGCCCCAGGCCAGCGGTGCCGGCAGGCCCCATTTGGCAAAGTCGGCATTGGCGAGGGCGATGGCGCCGCCGCCGAACAGCTTTACAAAGCCGTGCGGCACGAGCATGGCGCCGACGCAGAAGCGCATGAAGGAATAGCTGTAAGGCGCCAGCGATCGATAGAGCCCGGCGAGGCCGGGAAGCATCGGGCGCGGCGCCGCCCTCTCATCGGAGATCATCGGTGTTTCCCCTCTGGATCGGCGTTGTTGGCCAGCCTCACCGCAAGACGATAGCACCCTTGCCGCTGCGGGGGCACCTCGGTGCCAATCACGACTGCGTCAGGATTTGACGCAGGCGAAAGTGGCGCGCGCCGGCTCGAGCAGCGGGCAGTTCGTGAGGCGGAAGTCGCGGCCGACAGGACGCGGCACCGTGCCCGCGCCGCAGCTCTCCTGGGCGATCGCGCGCACGCGCTCGGCGGTCGTCGTGAATGCGTTGTAGCAGATCGCGACTCGGACCGAGGTACCGTCGGCTGCCGCGATCCGCTGCGCCTGCTCCGAGATCGGCGGCGGCACGCTTTCATAAGGCGGCAGGATGGCGCCGCCGCACTCGGCGAGCACGAGACACAGCAGTAGCGCGGCGGCACGGCAGAGTCGCATAGCAGGAGAAGCTGACCGATGACGCGCCGCCATGCAACTCTCCGATCACCGGCGGGGGCGGAGGGCGAGCGCCAAAGCGGCAACCACCAGCGTCAGCGCCGTCAGCTCCGCAGCGTCCAGCGGCTCGCCCAGCAGCAGCGTCGAGGAGAGCGCGCCGATGACGGGAATGGCGAGCGTGCCGATCGACGCGCGTGCGACCGGCAGCCGCGCCAGCACCTCGAACCAGCCCCATTGGCCGATGATCAGGCCGCAGACGATGACATAGAGGAGCGCGGCGATGGTGACGGGATCGGCGCGCGTGAGGCCGGGGAAGGGGCCGACGATCAGCGCCGCGGCGAGAATCGGCATGCCGCCGATGCAGAGTTGCCAGCCGGTCAGTGCCGCGATCGAGCCGGTCCAGCGGAAGCGCTTCGTCACCACCGTCCCGACCGCCCAGGAGACGGCGGCGAGCACCATCGATGCCGCGCCGAGCGGCGCCGCTGCCAGCGCGTCGAGATCGGGCAGCAGCAGCGCGCCGATGCCGGCGAGTCCGAGGACCAGCGCCGCCGCGCGCGTCGGCGTCAGCCGCTCGCCGAGGAACAGCACGCCCAGGAGCATCGCCCAGGCCGGCATGGTGTAGGCGATGATGCCGGCGCGTCCGGCCGGCATCATCGACACGCCATAGGCGGTGAAGAGATGCCAGAGCGTTATGTTGAAGAACGCCGCTACCGCGACTTGGCGGATCTCGCCCCCCGGCAGCCGCAGCGAATCGCCGCGCAGCCCTGCAATCGCCAGCATGGCCGGTCCGGCGACGAGGAGGCAAAGCGCGCGGAACGGCAGCACCGCGATGCCGGTGAGCGCCAGTTTCATCACCGGCCAGTTCAGCCCCCAGAAGAGGCTGGTCAGAGCCAGCAGCGCCAGGGCGCCGACCGCGGGTCGGCGTGCCGGCGCCAGCGGCGTCGCGCTCACGCCTTCGTGCCCAGCGCGGCCTCGGCAAAGAGCGCTATGGCGAGCAGCCGTGCCTCCTCGCCCGGCCGGCCGACGAGCTGAACGCCGACCGGCAGCCCCCCGGGACCTCGATGGCCCGGAAGCGCGATGGCGGGGAGATGCAGCAGCGTCCAGGGCCGATTGAACACGGGATCGCCGGTGGTCGCGATCGCCGGCGCCTCGCCCGGCGCCGCCGGCACCAGCATGGCGTCGAACTCGCCGAAGAACGCCGCGAGCTGCGCGCGCGCCGCGGCGGCGGTGCCCCGCGCCGCATCGTAAGCCGCGGCGGAAACGGCTACGCCCTCGGCGAGCAGCTGGGCGGTGCGCGGCATGAGCTCGCTGGCGCGGTTGAGCCGCTCCCAGGCGAGGCTCTGCGCCATCTCGTAGCTCATGATCGTGCTCTGCGCCGCGACCAGCCCGTCGAAGGCGGGAAAGGCGCTGCGCTCGGCCAGGATCGCGCCGGTGAGGCCCAGGCGCTCGGCGGCGTGCTCGAGAGCGGCGAGCGTCGCCGGTTGCGCCGCTTCCCAGGGCGCCGGCCGATAGAGGCCGATGCGCGGCCGCGACGCCGGCGCTTCGGGCACGAGCCCGGGCCGGCCGGTGAGCGCGGCGAGGAACAGCGCCACATCCTCGACGCTGCGGGCGAAGCCGCCGATCGTGTCGAGACTCGGCGCCAGGGATTTGACCCCCGCGGTCGGGATCAGGCCGAAGCTCGGCTTGAAGCCGACGACGCCGCAGAACGAGGCCGGTCGCAGCACCGAGCCTGCCGTCTGCGTGCCGAAGGCGAGCGGCATCATGCCGTCGGCGACGCCGGCCGCCGAGCCGCTCGAGGAGCCGCCGGGCGTGTGCTCGGGATGGTGCGGGTTGCGCGTCTTGCCGGGGCTGAGGGCGGCGAATTCCGTCGTCACCGTCTTGCCGAGAATGACCGCGCCGGCGGCGCGGGCGAGCGCAACGCAGGCGGCATCGGCCGCCGGGCGGTGGCCATGATAGGCGCGCGAGCCATAAGCCGTCGGCATGTCGGCCGTATCCATGATGTCCTTGACGCCGATCGGGAGGCCGTGGAGCGGGCCGCGCGCCGTCGACTGGTCGCGCGCCCGCGCCTCGGCGAGCACCTGATCGACATGGATATAGGCCCAGGCGCCGGTCGTCGCCTCGCGCGCGGCGATGCGCTCGAGGCAGGCTTCGGCGAGAGCGACGGCGGTGAGCGTTCCGGCGGCGATGCGGTCCCTTGCGGCGCGCGCGGACAGGCGGAAGAGGTCGGACATGAGTGGCGTCTCCGGCGTTTTCCCGCCATTCCAGCAGCGATGGCGCTCGCCGTCGACCCCCTTCTATGCTGGGTCCCTGTGCCGCTCGCCCAAGGAGGCATGGCCATGACCGACGGCTTCACCGATCCCGGCGCCATCGAAGGCTATCACGCCCATGTCTATTACGACGGGGCGACGCGCGGGGAGGCGGACCGGCTGCGCCTGGCCCTCGGCGAGCGCTTTGCCGTCCGGCTCGGGCGCTGGCACGACGAGCCCGTGGGGCCGCATCCCTCCGCCATGTACCAGGTCGCTTTTGCCGCGGCCGAGCTGCCGCGTCTGCTGCCCTGGCTCATGCTGAACCGCGGCGCGCTCAGCGTTCTCGTCCATCCGCTCACCGGCAACGACTATGACGATCACGCCCGCTTCGCGCTGTGGCTCGGCGCGCCGCTGCCGCTGCGGCTCGAAGTGCTGCGGCGCGGCGCGCCGGACTGATTTAAGCTGCGTCTTGTGTCGCCGCGCCGCCCGTCCTCTTTGCGCGGCGCGGCGGGAGGCAACAGGGGAGGCGGGCCATGCGGTCTCGAAGCGTGCTTGCGGCGATCGCCCTCGTCGTCGCCGCCTTCATCGTTCTCGGCAGCGTCGGCGACGTGCTGGTGGACTGGCTGTGGTTCCAGGCGCTCGGCTATGCCGCCGTCTTTCGCACCATGTTCGTCGCCAAGGCCGCGCTGTTTCTTGCCGTCTTCGTCGCGTCCGCGGTTTGCTTCGCCGCCTCGGGGCTGCTGGCGCTGCGCTCGGCGCGGCGGCCGAGCCCGTGGCTTTCCGCCAGTTTCCCGGGCGTGCCCGAGCTCTTCGGCGGCGCGGTGCCGTCGCGCGCCTGGCGCTGGATCGTCCTCGCCGCCGCGCTTCTGCTGGCGCTGTTCGTGGCGCTGGGCGAGACCGACAACTGGACGGTGGCGCTGCGCTTCATCGATCAGGTTCCCTATGGCGCGACCGATCCCGTGTTCGGCAAGGATATCGGCTTCTATCTCTTTTCGCTGCCGGCCTATCTGGCCCTGGCGCATTGGGCGATGGTGGTGCTGCTCCTCGCCGCACTCCTTGCCGGCGCGGTCTATTGGGTGAAGGGCGAGATCGCCGTCGCCGGCCGCCCCTGGCAGGTGTCGTCCGCCGCTCTGGTTCACGGCTCCGTCCTGCTCGGGCTCTTCTTCGTGCTGAAGGCCTGGGGCTATGCGCTCGACCGCTTCCTGCTGCTCTATGGCGACAACGGCGTCGTCATCGGCGCCGCCTATACCGACGTCCATGTGCGGCTGCCCATCCTGTGGATGCTGATCGGCCTCGCCGGCGCCGCCGCGGTCGCGTGCTGGGCCAATGTCTGGTGGCGCGTCTATTGGCTGCCGGCGGCGGCGGTGGCGGGGCTCATCGGCCTGGTCGTGCTGACGGTCGGCTTCCCCGCCGTGTTCGAGCGGCTCTACGTGAAGCCGAGCGAGCTGCAGCTCGAAGCGCCCTATCTCCGGAACAACATCGCGCTGACGCAGGAGGCCTACGATCTTCGGCGCGTCGACATCAAGCCCTTCCCGGCGACCCAGGACCTGACGCTCCAGTCGCTCGACGCGGATCGCGCCACCGTCGACAACATTCGCCTCTGGGACTGGCGGCCGCTGATGGCCACTTATGCCCAGCTTCAGGAGATCCGCACCTACTACCGATTTCTCGATGTCGACGTCGATCGCTACCGCCTCGGCGATACCTATCAGCAGGTGATGCTGTCGGCCCGCGCGCTCGATCCCGCCCTGCTGCCGGCCAATGCGCAGACCTGGGTGAACCTGCACCTGCTCTTCACCCACGGCAACGGCGTGGTGATGTCGCCGGTGACGCAGAAGACGCGCGAAGGCTTGCCGATCCTTTACGAGCAGGACGTGCCGCCGGTGGCGAGCGGCGGCCCCACGATCGACCAGCCGCGCCTCTATTTCGGCGAAGGCCCGCAATCCTATGTGATCGTCAAAACCAGCACGCCCGAGTTCGACTATCCCAAGGGCAGCGACAACGTCTACACGACCTATGACGGCACTGCCGGCGTTCCCATCGGCGGCATCGCGCGACGGACGCTCTTCGCCTGGTATTTCGACGATCCCAACATCCTGATCTCCGGCTACATCACCCCCGAAAGCCGCATCCTCTTTCGCCGCAATATCCAGGAGCGCGTTCGCGCGGTGGCGCCCTTCCTGCGCCTCGATCACGACCCCTATATCGTGATCAGCGGCGGCCGGCTCTTCTGGATCCAGGATGCCTACACCACCAGCCGCTGGTTCCCCTATTCCCAGCCGCTGCCGGGCGACGGCATCGACTACCTGCGCAATTCGGTCAAGGTGGTCATCGACGCCTACAACGGCAGCGTCGATCTCTACGACGTCGCTCCCGCCGATCCCGTGCTGGCGACGTATCGGCGGATCTTCCCCGGCCTCTTCAAGCCCCTCGCCGCGATGCCGGCCGATCTGCAGCGCCATCTGCGCTATCCCGAGGACCTGTTCCTGGCGCAGGCCGAGATGTACCGCGCCTATCACATGAACGCGCCCGAAGTGTTCTACAACCGCGAGGACCTCTGGCAGTTTCCCGGCGCGACCAGCACCATCGGCGCCATCGAATCCGCCGACGGCGAGAAGATGGCGCCGACCTACATGATCATGCGCCTTCCCGGCCAAAAGCAGGCCGGGTTCTTCCTGATGCTGCCGATGGTGCCGAACCGGCGCGAGAACATGATCGCCTGGCTCGCGGCGGCGTGCGATCCGCCCGATTACGGCAAGCTCATCGTCTACGAGTTTCCCAAGGAGAAGCAGGTCTACGGTCCCTTGCAGATCGAAGCGCGCGTCAATCAGAACACGGCGATCTCGCAGCAGCTCTCGCTGTGGAACCAGATGGGCTCGCGCGTCATCCGCGGCAATGTGCTGGTCGTTCCCGTGGGCAACTCGCTGCTTTACGTCTCGCCGCTCTATCTGCGCGCCGAGACCGGCCAGCTTCCCGAGCTGAAGCGCGTCATTGCCGCCTACGGCGACAGCGTCGTCATGGCCGATACGCTGCCCGAGGCGCTGGCCGCGCTCTTCCAGGGAACGGCGCCGCCGACGCCGCCAGCCATTGCCGCCACTGCGCTTCCGGCCGCGGCCGGTGTTCCAAGCGCGACCGCCCGCGCAGCGCTCGAGCATTACGACAAGGCGATCGCGCGGCTGAAGGCGGGCGATTGGAGCGGCTTCGGCGCCGAGCTCGACGCCTTGCGGCCGCTGCTCGAGACGCTGAGCCGGGGCGCCCCCGGTCACTAGCCTGACGAGCGGCTCGGGACGGCCGCGTGCGCGACTGCTTGACGCGGGGTGGTCTCGCTCTAGATACTGATGCGATTCCAAGGGGAGCCCCGCTAAGGGGCTGAGACACCACTGCGGCCGTTGTGGCGACGTGGGAACCCTTCGAACCTGATCCGGATCGTACCGGCGTAGGGACAGGAACGGCGTGGCTCCAAACCTTTCGGGGACGGGGCGGCCCCTCAACTCCGCAGGCACCGGATCTCCTGTTGCGCCGCCCCGTCGGTAGGAGGAGATCGCTATGCCCGAAGGCACCCTGAAGCAGAATTTCGGCGTCTCGACCGGTCCGCTGCCGGCGTCGCGCAAGGTTCACGTTGCCGGCAGCCGGCATCCGGAGCTGCGCGTCGCCATGCGCGAGATCGATCTCACGCCGGCGGCGAAGGAGCCGCCGCTCCGCGTCTACGACCCCTCCGGCCCCTACACCGACCCGGCGGTCACCATCGACATTCGCCTCGGCCTTGCGCCGCTGCGCGATCCCTGGATTGCGGCGCGCGGCGATGTCGAGGACAGCGAAGCGCGCGCCGTGCGCCCGGAGGACAACGGCCTCCGCCCAGGCGAGGCGAGCGCCGTGCCGGTCTTCGATCGCGCCACAAGGCGGCCTTTGCGCGGCAAATCCGGCCGGGCGGTGACGCAGCTCGCCTATGCCCGCGC
>DASQSR010000350.1:0-23241 GCA_035642295.1 Allostellaceae bacterium
ACCTCGACGAGGCGCGCGCCGATCACCAGGAAGGCGAGGCAGAACAGCGCCGCGGTGATGATGAGCCGGGTGTGGCTCGTCTCCAGCGACTGCTTTTCCGGCCCGTCGAGCGGCGCCAGCGCGCAGGGCGTCGGCTTGAAATGCCGCGGCCGGCAGGGATTGTCCTCGCGCGGCGTGGTCATTGCAGGTTTACCCGGGCTATGAGCCGCGGCGCCGCCGTCGGCGGGGAGGACGCTGACGGCGGCGCGGCGGCGGCTGCCGCGGCGGCGGGAGGCAGGGGGGAGCGCCGCGGCAGTTGTGAGAGATGGCCGATCTGGCTGGTGGCGATCGGGGCGAGATCGAGGAAGCGCTTGGCGAGCTGGTCGAGACGCTGGGGCTGGTTGAGGAAGCTCCACTCGGCGTCGAGCACGCGGATCTGCTCGCGCCCTTGGTCGATCTGGTGGTTGGTCCGGGCGAGTTCGTCCTCGAGCTGCATGACCTCGTACTTCACCTGGAACATGGCGTAGCCGCTCGCCCCCACGAGCAATGCCCAGAGCAGGGTGGAGAGCCGGATCATGCCGCTTGCTCCCAGACCGGCGCGTCGGTGCGCTCGGCGGCGCGCAGCCGCGCCGAGCGCGCCCTGGGGTTGCGCTCGATCTCGGCGGCGCCGGGCGTCACCGCCTTCTTCGTCAGCAGGCGGAAGCTCGGGGCCGGTGCCGGCAGCGCCGGCCGGTGGCGCGAGCCGTGCGGCGCCGCGGCGCTACGCTCGCGCAGGAAGTCCTTTACCTTGCGATCCTCGAGCGAGTGGAAGGAGACGATGGCGAGCCGGCCGCCCGGGGCGAGCAGCCGTTCGGCGGCAAGGAGTGCGCGCTCCAGCTCGCCCAGCTCGTCGTTCACTTCCATGCGCAGCGCCTGGAAGGTGCGGGTCGCGGGATCGATGCCGCCCGCCGACGGCACCACGGCGCGGACGATGCGCGCGAGCTCGGCGGTGCGGGTCAGCGGCGCCTCCCGCCGGGCGGCGACGATGGCGCGGGCGACGCGGCGGGAGAAGCGCTCCTCGCCATAGATATAGATGAGGTTGGCCAGCGCGCTTTCGGACAGCGTGTTGACCAGATCGGCCGCGGTCGCGCCCTCCCGTCCCATGCGCATGTCGAGCGGCCCGTCGGCGCGGAAGGAGAAGCCGCGCTCGGGCCGGTCGAGCTGCGGCGAGGAGACGCCGAGATCGAGCGCGATGCCGGAAACGGCGCTGATGCCGAGCGGCGCCAGCAGCGCCTCCATCTCGCCGAACCGCCCTTCGATGACGGTGAAGCGGCCGGGATGCGCGCGCATGAGCGCGCCGCCTTCGGCCACCGCCGCGGGGTCGCGGTCGATGGCGATGACCCGGCATTGGGCGGCGGCGAGCAGCGCCCGGCTGTAGCCGCCGGCGCCGAAGGTGCCGTCGACATAGAGCCCGTCGTCGCGCGGCTGGAGCGCCGCCAGCGCCTCGGCGAGGAGGACGGGCAGGTGCGCGCCCTCGGTCATCGGGGTGCCTCCGTCGCGGCGCGGGGGAGGGGATGGGCGGCCGGCAAGGTCGTGCCCTGGCGGCGGGCGCGCTCGCGCATCTCCTGCTGATGCGCCTCGAAGCGCTGCGGCTCCCAGATCTGGAAGGTACGGCCGAGGCCGACAAAGGCCGCGGTCTCGCCGATGCCGGCATGCTGGCACAGCAGCTCCGGCAGCACGATGCGGCCTTCGCCGTCGAAGGCGAGCTGCTGCGCATCGGCCAGGATCGAGGAGAGGGCGTCGCGGTCCTCGGAGAATTCCGGCAGCGCGTCGATGCGGTCGGAGAGCTGCTCCATGCGGTCGATGCCGCTGGCTTCCAGCGCCGCCAGCTTGAACGAGCGATAGGCGACGATGCCGTTGAAGTTCTGGCCGGCAAGGGCCTGCCGGAACGAGGCCGGTACGGAGACCCGCCCCTTGCGGTCAACCTTGTTCACGAATGTCGACAGGAACAACGCCACCGCGGCCCCCAAAGTCTTCCCATGGCGCCGGTCCGGACGCCTCTTGCGTGCGGCGCTCCGCCCTCGCCGCCCAGCCTCGCATTGGGACGGTATGGGATAGCATGGGCTGATATGGGGGTCAATGGAAAATCGTGGTAATACAGTGGGATCGCGCGGTTAACCGACCTTACTCCAAGGATCGAGCCGCTATGGCCGCGCCCATTGCTGACCAGCTAGGGATTGAGACAATCCAACGCTTCGTTAACATTCGACGATTTACATGTTCGTCAAATGTTCCTCGGCGCGTTTTTCTTGGCCTTGGGAAAAAATGGGAAAAAGCGCCAGACGGCCTGTAAGCCGGGTTCTGTCCCCGCTCGCGCGGGGGATGACCATTCCTCTGGGACGCCCGTTGCCGGGCGCCTCGCGCGACCGACCCGGATGGCCGGGCGGAAATGCCCGCGGCCTTGCGGCCCGCCATCCCTACTTGGTCTTGCTCCCGGTGGGGTTTGCCCTGCCGCCGCCGTTACCGGCGACGCGGTGCGCTCTTACCGCACCATTTCACCCTTGCCGCCCGGCGAACCGGGGTTGGCGGTATGTTTCTGTGGCACTTTCCCTGGGGTTGCCCCCGCCGGGCGTTACCCGGCACCGTATTTCCGTGGAGCCCGGACTTTCCTCTCGCCTTGGCGGCGAGCGGCCATCCGGCCATCTGGCATGGGAAATAAGGGGACTTCCGGCCCCGAAGTCAAATCCCGGCGGCAAGCGCCGCGATCAGCGTCCGGGTCTCTGCGTCCGTCTCACCGTCGCAGCGCGCCGGCCGGAAATGCCGCTGAAGGGCGATGACGACGTTCCGCGTCTCGGCGTCGAGCGCGCCGCTTTGCGGCGTCTCGTAGCCGATGGCGGTGAGGAGCCGCTGCACCCCGGCGGTGTCGCTCGGCGCGGCCGCGGCGGGCACGGCCTCCGGCCAGAAGCCGATGCCGGCGCGGGCGAGGCGCCGCCAGGGGAAGCGCTCGCCGGGATCGGCCTTGCGCTGCGGCGCCACGTCGGAATGGCCGAGCACGTGCCGCGGCGGGACCCTATGCCGCGCCAGGATCTCGCGGCAGAGCGTCTCCAGCGCCGCGATCTGCGTTTCGGGAAAATCGCGATAGCCGAACTCGTGGCCGGGGTTGACCAGCTCGATGCCGATCGAGCGGTCGTTGACGTCGCGCCTGCCGCCCCAGCAGGAGACGCCCGCATGCCAGGCGCGTCGCGTCTCCGCAACCAGGCGCCATGTCGTGCCGTCCTCATCGATGAGGTAGTGGGCGCTCACTTGCGCTTCCGGCGACGTAAGCCGGTCCAGCGCCGCCGCCGCGCTCTCCATGCCCGTGTAGTGCAGGATGAGCATGTCGACGGTGGTGCCCGGGGGGCGAGGCCCGTGATTGGGCGAAGGGCGGTCGCGGAGCGGCATCAGCGGGGCTTGGCGGCGAGGATCTCAAGAGCGAGCATAGAAGCTCCTAGCATATCGCAACCGCAAGCTCGCCAGTCGCGACCGCGGCGCTTTTGCGGTTGGCGATCGAGTAGGGCGCAACTGTCGGGGGCGACAGGAATGGTCAGGTCATTCGCTCGTAAGGGCTTCGCGGATCTCGCGAGGCTTGCGCGCAATCGCATGTAGATAGGCAGCTGCGGTCGCGTCTGGCTGCCGGCGTCCTTGCTCCCAATTTTTAATCGTCGCCAAGGGAATGCGATAAGCCCGCGCGAACTCGGTTTGCGACATATGCAAACGCTCGCGGATTGCCCGCACGTCAGGCACCTCGACGACGGTAAGCCGCGCCGGCCCGCGACCTTCGGCGTGGGCGACCGCCTCGCCGAGGCTCCCGATGAGCTCCTTGCTGAACTTGTTCATGGCCGGTCCTCCTTCCGGCGCCAGGCTCGTTTGAGCCGCGCCGCTAGCTGTTGCACGATGCGTTTGGCCTCGGGCGTTAGATCTTCCTGCCGCGCCTTGGCGTAAGCCATCAGCAGGTAGAGCGGGGCGTCCGCATGCAGGTAGAAGTAGATCACCCGCACCCCGCCGCGCTTGCCGCTGCCCTGGCGGCTCCACCTGACCTTGCGCACTCCGCCGGTCTCCGCGATCACATCGCCAGCCTCGGGGTTGCGGGCGATGAAATCGACAAAGGCGCGGTGCTCGGCCTCCGACCAGATACCGGCGGCTTGTTTGATGAAGCTGGCCGTCTCGGCAACAGTAACGGGCTTGGTCTGCAGCATCCGGGACTATACGCCATTGGCACCTGGACGTCAACGGCAGAAGGACGCCATTGGCGCCCTGTACATCCGGAGTTTCCAATTAGTTATAGTCGACAACAGCATCCCACACAGCGTAGCTGGGGGGCTCCCTGAGCGCCGTGCGTAGAAGCCCGCTCGAGCGCGCGGCCAAGTCGCCGACCGTGTTCTCGTCGGACGGGATTCGCCCTACCCCCGGAACAGATAGTGGCTGACGAGATAAAGCGCGCAGCCGACGCAGGCGCCGACCAGCGTGCCGTTCATGCGGATGTATTGCAGGTCGCTGCCGATGGCGAGCTCGAGCCGCCGCGTCACCGTGCGCGCATCCCAGCTGCGCACCACCTCGTTGATGAGGCCGCCGATCTGGCCGCGCCACGGCACCACCGCCAGCGCCGCGTGCTCGAGCGTGGCGTCGAGCCGCGCCTGCATCTCGAGATCGCGCGCCAGCGTCTGGCCGAGGCTGAGCATCGCCGTGCGCGCGGCTTCGCGCGAGCGCGAGGCCGGCGCCGCGATATCGGCGAGGAAGAGGCGCCTCAGCTCGTCCCAGACGCTGCCGAGCCAGGCCTCGACCTGCGGATGCTCGATGAGGCGGTTCTTCGCTTCGTCGAAGCGCCGCCGCCGCTCGGGCGAGGCGACGAGGCCGGCGGCGAAATCCTCGATCGCGGCGCGGCAGCGCTCGCGCGCGTCGCTGTCCGGCAGGCGCAGCTCCGCCAGCACTTCTTCGATTCCGGTGATGAGCGCCGTCGCGATCTGCCGGTTCACCGTCTTCGGCACCCACCAGCGGCTGCGCTCCTCGACGATGGCGAAGATGCGGTCGGCGTTGTCGGCGAGCGCGGCCTGCGCCGCATCGAGCGCGCGGTCGAACAGCGCGTCGTACTGGCTGCTGGCGGTGAAGAGCGTGATGAGCCGGCCGGCGATCGGCGCCAGGTCCACTTCCTTCAGCTGCTCGCCGAAGGAGCGCGCGACGAAGTCGCGGACCATGGGGTCGCCCAGCGAGTTGATGACGTAAGGCAGCAGCTCGACGATCTGGTCGGCGGCGCCGATCGCGTTCTCGTGCTCGCCGAGCCAGCCGGCAAAGCGCCGCCCGAGCTCGAGCCTGCGCAGCCGCGCGGCGATGATCTCCGGCGCGAGGAAATAGCGCTCGACGAAATTGCCGAGCCCGGCGCCGATGCGGTCCTTGCTGCGCGGCACGATCGCCGTGTGCGGAATCGGGAGGCCGAGCGGATGGCGGAACAGCGCCGTCACCGCGAACCAGTCCGCGAGTCCACCCACCACCGCCGCCTCCGCGCCCGCGCGCAGCAGCAGCACCCAGAAGCCGGGCGCCGGCGAGAGATGCGTCGCACCGAAGGCAACGATCGCCGCGACGAGCAATCCGCTTGCCAGCGCCTGGTTGCGCCGAAGCGCGTGCCGCTGGCGTCGCTCGGCGTCGGTGAGGGCGAGGTGAGACCCTTCCTGCATGGGCGCCGCGATCATAGCGGGGCCGCGGTTGAAGCCGAAGCGCGGAGCGCTTATAGGAGCCCTATGGAGAACACGGTACCGGCAGTTGCGGAGAGCGCGTGCCCGCGCTGCGGCAAGCTCCCGCCGCTCTGCGTCTGCGCGACGATCGAGCCGCTCGACAACCGCATCGAGGTGGTGATCCTCCAGCATCCGCAGGAGCAGGACGAGGCGCTCGGCACGGCGCGCCTCACCCTCCTGCATCTGAAGCGCGCAAAGCTCCGGATCGGCCTTTCCTGGGCGAGCCTCGCAAAGCTGCTCGGCCGCCCGGTCGATGCCCGGCGCTGGGCGGTGCTCTATCTCGGCTCCGCCCATGCCGGGAAGCTCCCGCCCGGCCGCGAGGTCGTGCTGCTGGACCGCAAGGGCGCAGCCGTTGGCGCCCAGGACGCGGCACTTGCCGAGATCGAGGGCATCGTCGTGCTCGACGGCAGCTGGAGCCAGGCGAAGGCGCTGTGGTGGCGCAATCCTTGGATGCTGAAATGCCGGCGCGTGGTGCTGGCGCCGCATCACCCCTCGCGCTACGGCAAGCTCCGGCGCGAGCCGCGCCGCGAGGGCCTCTCGACCCTCGAGGCAACGGCGCTGCTGCTGAGCCGGCTCGAGGCGAAGCCCGAGATCGAGCGCGCGCTGGTCGCGAGCTTCGAGGCGCTGCTGCAGCGCTATCGCGCCGGCCGGCGGCCGCAGGATCAGCGGCCGAGCGCCGCCAAAAGCGGTCCCAGCTCGGCGGCGTAGGGGCGCCAGCGCCCGATCGAGCTGCCATAGATCGGCTGGCGCACCTGGGTGACGCTGGCGGTGCGCACCGCGCGCTCGGTGCGGTGAAAGGCAAGGCACGCCTCGTCCCAGTCGAGGCCGCAATAGGCGATCATGCGCCGCGCCGCGCCGGGAAGGTCGGCAACGATCGCCTCATAGTCGATCTCGAGCATGGCATCCTGCGGCAGCACCGCCCGCCAATGCGCCATCAGCCGCTCATAGGCGCGGTAATAGCGGCCGAGCTCGGGGAGATCGAAGGCGAAGGGCTGGCCCGCGGTGAATAGCGTCGCAAAGCAGGACCAGCAGGTGTCCAGCGGATCGCGCCGCACATGAATGATCCGCGCGCGCGGCAAGGCGAGATGGATGAGGCCCGCCAGGAGGAAATTCGCCGGCAGCTTGTCGGTGATCCGCCGCGCCGCCGGCGCGCGCGCGACGAGCCGCTCGACATAGCGGGCGCCGAGCGCGCGCAGCGCCGCGCCGTCCATGGCCGCGACATCCGCGGGGAAGGCGGCGGGACCGTCGCTCGCCAGCGCCGTGAACAGGGTGAGCTCGCCGGCGCCGAACACCTCGGGATGGCTCGCCAGGATCTGCTCGACCAGGCTCGTTCCCGAGCGCGGCATGCCGATGATGAAGACCGGCGCCTCGGCGGGATCGCCGAGCCCGGCTTTCGCGGCGATCAGCGCCGGCGTGACCGCTGCGGCGATGCGTTCGAGAAGCGCCAGCGACTCCGCTTCGTCATAGGCGATCTCGCGCCGCTTCAGCGCGTTGCCGCGCAGGAGATGGCGGAACGCCGCGGCGCAGTCGCCGAGATCGGCGCGCGCCTTGGCGAGGGCGAAGTGCAGCTCGACCTGTTCCTCCGCCGGCAGCCTCGCCTCGCACGCGGCGAGCGCTTCGAGCCGGGCCAGCTGCGGATCGCCGGCGGCAAAGCGCTTCATTTCGGCGAGGTTCAGATGAAAGCCCGCCCGTTCCGGCTCGAGCGCGACCGCCTGCTCGAAGGACCGCCGCGCTTGCTCGAGCCGGCCCAGCTCGCGCAGTGCCGTTCCGAGATTGCTGTGCGCGGCGGCGTTGTCGGGCCGGGCGGCGATTGCCGCTTCGTAGGCGGCGATTGCCTCCTCATGGCGGCTCAACGCGTGCAGCGAGTTCGCGAGGTTGTTATGCGCTGCGGCGAGGTCGGGCTGGAGCGCGAGCGCCTCCCGATAGCGATCGGCCGCTTCGCCGTGGCGGCCCAGCGATTGCAGCGCATTGCCGAGCGCGTTCAGCGCATCGGCGTCGTCGGAACGCAGCGTCAGCGCCCGCTCGTATTCGGCGATCGCTTCCTCGTCGCGGCCGAGCCGGTGCAGCGCCTTGCCGCGATTGAGATGGAAATCGGCTTCGCCGGCCGAGAGCTCGAGCGCCTGCGCATAATGCCGGCTCGCCTCCTCGCTGCGGCCCAGGGCCTGCAAGGCGTTGGCGAGATTGTTGTGCGCCGGCGCGTAGCTTGGCGCCTCCGCCAACGCCTGCTCGTGCCACGGGATCGCTGCGGCGGGATGCCCGAGCGCCTGTAGCGCGGAGCCCTTGCCGCTGAGCGCGGCGGCGGCGCGCGGCTCCAAGGTCAGCGCGCGCTCGAAGCTTTGCAGCGCCTCTTCGGCCCGGCCCAGCGCCAGCAGCGCATGGCCGAGATCGGCATGCGCGCTGGCAAGCTCCGGGGCGAGCGCGAGGGCGCGCCGCAGCGGCGCCAGCGCCTGCCCGGGCTGCCGCATCGCCAGCAGCACGCCGCCGAGGCTGGCATGCGCGACCGCTTCGTCCGGACGCCGGTCGAGCGCATGGCGCAGCATCGCCGCCGCTTCGCCGGGCCGGCCTTGCCGCGCGCGGATCAGCGCCAGGTTGTGCAGCGAGCCGACGTGATGGCGGTCGAGTTCGAGCACCGCCTCGTAAAGCCGTGCCGCGTCGTCGAGCCGATCCTCCCGCTGCAGCGCGACTGCGCGCTCGAAGGCGTCTGCCGGCGACAAGAGCCGCGCTCCCGCGCGCCACATCATCCCGGCCTCACCTGCTGGTGAGCGCGTCACGCAGGTCGCGCGCGTCGAAATCGGCGACCACGCCCGTCTCGGTGCGGCTGACATGAACGTCGAGCCGGGCGAAGGCGAGCAGCGCATCCTCGCTGAGGCCGCCGCTGCCATCCTCATCGGCCGCCGCCATCCGCGCCAGCGACGGGCTCCCCGCCAGCAGGCGGTAGAGCGCCGTCACCCGCATATAGAGGTTAAGCGTCACCGGCACGCTGGTGCCGAGCTCCTCGGCGAAGAGGTCGAGCACCTCGCGCATCTGGATCGGCGATTCCTCCTCTTCGTCCGCAGGCGCGTCCTCGTCCTCCTCGTCCACCTCGACGTCGAGATCGGCGATGCGCTGGAGATATTCCGAGAACAGGAAGATGGCGGAGCCGAGCAGCTCAGGCTCGACGGGCGGAACGTGCGGCGGCGTTGCGCCCGGCGTGATGTCGTCCATGAACACTCTCCTGGCCGATGTCGGGATGGGGGAGGCCGGCATCGACATTCCCCCGTGCCTCACAGTAACGTGGACTGTCTTCGGCGCAGGGACAGGCCCATGAACGAGAATCTCGCAGGCAGCGTCAAGGCCCTCGTCTTCGACGTCTTCGGCACGGTGGTGGATTGGCGCGGCAGCCTCATCCGCGAGCTGGAGCAGCTTGCCCGCGCCAAGGGCCTTGCGCTCGATGCGGCGCGCTTTGCCGACGCCTGGCGTGCGGGATATCAACCGGCGATGCAGCGCGTTCGCTCCGGCGAGCTGCCCTGGACGCGGATCGACGATCTCCACCGGATGATCCTCGACACGCTTCTGCCAAAGCACGGCGTTTCCGGGCTCAGCGAGGCGGAAACGGCGGCGCTCAACCGGGCCTGGCACCGGCTCGACCCCTGGCCGGACGCGGTTGAAGGGCTGACCCGGCTGAAGCGGCGCTTCATCATCGGCACCTTGTCCAACGGCAATGTCGGGCTGCTCGCTAACATGGCAAAGCGCGCCGGATTGCCGTGGGACGTTGTGCTCTCGGCCGAGCTCGCGCATCATTACAAGCCCGATCCCGAAGCCTATCGCCTGGCGCCCGACCTGCTCGGCCTCGCGCCGGCGGAAGTGATGATGGTCGCGGCGCACCCCAACGATCTCGCCGCCGCCGCGCGGCAGGGGCTCCGGACCGGCTATGTCCCGCGTCCGCTCGAACATGGCCCCGGCCGTCCGCCGCACGACGTCAGTGCCCACCGCTTCGACGTGACCGCCGCCGACTTCAACGCGCTCGCGGCGCAGCTCGGCGCGTGATCGCCTTCCTCGCCCCGTCCGACATTTTCCCTCTCCGCCGGAGAGGGTAGGGTGAGGTTGGGCGTCGGCCCTGCGCTGGGTCCCGGGCTTTTCTAGGGAGTGTTCATGAGCGACGGCAACGGCCGCGGATGGCAATTCTGGATCGACCGCGGCGGCACCTTCACCGATGTGGTGGCGCGGCGCCCCGATGGCGGTCTCGTCACCCGCAAGCTGCTCTCCGACAATCCCGAGCGCTACCAGGACGCAGCGATCGAGGGCATTCGCGAGCTGCTTGGCCTTGGCGCAGGCGCGTCCATTCCCGGCGGCGCCATCGAGGCGGTGAAGATGGGCACCACCGTCGCCACCAATGCGCTGCTCGAGCGCAAGGGCGAGCGCACGGTGCTGGTGATCACCCGGGGCTTCGGCGACGCGCTGCGCATCGGCTATCAGAACCGGCCGAAGCTCTTCGACCGCCACATCGTTCTGCCGGAGCAGCTCTATGAGCGCGTCGTCGAGGCCGAGGAGCGCGTCACCGCCGAAGGCGAGGTGCTGACGCCGCTCGATCTCACGCGGCTCCGCACCGATCTCGCCGCCGCCTTCGCCGACGGCATCCGCTCGGCCGCGATCGTCTTCCTGCATGGCTACCGCCATCCCGAGCATGAGCGCCGCGCCGCCGAGCTCGCGCGCGCCCTCGGCTTCACCCAGGTCTCGGCGGGCCACGAGGTGAGCCCGCTGATGAAGCTGGTCAGCCGCGGCGATACCACCGTGGTCGATGCCTATCTCTCGCCGATCCTGCGCCGCTATGTCGATCGGATCGCCGCCGCGCTTGGCGGCACGCGCCTGCTCTTCATGCAGTCGAACGGCGGGCTCGTCGATGCGCGCCGCTTCCAGGGCAAGGACGCGATTCTCTCGGGTCCGGCCGGCGGCATCGTCGGCGCGGTTCGGACCGCCGCCATGGGCGGCTTCGACAAGATCATCGGCTTCGACATGGGCGGCACCTCGACCGATGTCTCGCATTACGCCGGCGAGTACGAGCGCAGCTTCGAGACCGTGGTGGCGGGCGTGCGCATGCGCGCGCCGATGATGCACATCCACACCGTCGCCGCCGGCGGCGGCTCGATCTGCAGCTTCGACGGCGCGCGCTATCGCGTCGGCCCGGAATCCGCCGGTGCCAGCCCCGGCCCCGCCTGCTATCGCCGCGGCGGCCCGCTGACGGTGACCGATTGCAACGTCATGCTCGGCAAGCTGCAGCCGCGCTTCTTCCCGCGCGTCTTCGGGCCCGGCGGCGACGAGCCGCTCGACGCCGAGGTGGTGACGCGGAAATTCGCCGCGCTCGCCGACGAGATCGCCCGCGCGACCGGCAATCGCCGGACGCCGGTGGAAGTCGCCGAGGGCTTCCTCAGGATCGCGGTCGAGAATATGGCCAATGCCATCAAGCAGATCTCGATCCAGCGCGGCTATGACGTGACCGAGTACACGCTTTGCTGCTTCGGCGGCGCCGGCGGGCAGCACGCCTGCCTCGTCGCCGATGCGCTCGGCATGAAGCGCGTCTACATCCACCCCTTCGCCGGCGTGCTCTCGGCCTATGGCATGGGCCTTGCCGACCTCCGCACCTTGCGCGAGCAGGCAGTGGAAAAGCGCCTTGCCGCGGCGACGATGCCCGAGCTCGCCGCGATGCTCGACCGCCTTGCCGCCGAAGGCACGGCCGAGATGCGCGCTCAGGGAATCGCCGCGGTGCAGATTGCCGTGCTGAAGAAGGCGCATGTCAAATACGAAGGCACCGACACGGCGCTCGTCGTCCCCTACGGCACCCCGGCCGAGGTCGCCGAGAGCTTCGCCGCGGCGCATCGCCAGCGCTACGGCTTCGTCATGGCGGGAAAGCCGCTCATCGTCGAAGCCGTCGCGGTCGAGGTGGTGGGCGCGACCGACGCCGCCGACGACCCGGTCTTTCCCGTGCCCGAGACCGCCGGCGCACCCGCGCCGCTCGCCACCGTCGCGCTCTTCACCGCTGGCGCCGCGCATCAGGCGCCGGCCTTCGATCGCGACGCGCTCCTGCCGGGCCAGAGCATCGCCGGTCCCGCCATCATCCGCGAGGCGACCGCGACCACCATCGTCGAGCCGGGCTGGCGCGCGATCCTCGATGCCCGGCGCTATCTCGTGCTCGAGCGGGCGACGCCGCTGCCGAGCCGGGTTGCCATCGGCACCAGCGTCGATCCGGTGATGCTCGAGGTCTTCAACAACCTCTTCATGGCGATCGCCGAGCAGATGGGCGTGGCGCTGCAGAACACCGCCTATTCCGTCAACATCAAGGAGCGGCTCGACTTCTCCTGCGCGCTGTTCGACCGCGCCGGCTCGCTCATCGCCAATGCGCCGCATATGCCGGTGCATCTGGGTTCGATGGGCGAGAGCGTCGCGACGGTGATCCGCGCCCGCGGCCGGGCCGCTGACGGCACGGCCGCCGACGGCCGCGGCATGCGCCCGGGCGACGTCTATGTGCTGAACGCGCCTTACAATGGCGGAACGCACCTCCCCGACGTCACGGTCATCACCCCGGTCTTCGCCGAGGACGACAGGGAAGGAAAGGGCGATGTTCTCTTCTATGTCGCCTCGCGCGGCCATCAGGCGGATATCGGCGGCATCACGCCCGGCTCGATGCCGCCCCAGAGCCGCAGCGTCGAGGAGGAGGGGGTGCTCATCGACGATTTTCTCCTGGTCGATGCCGGGCGCTTCCGCGAGGCGGAGATGGCGGCGCTGCTCGCCTCCGGCCCCCATCCCACGCGCAACCCGGCGCAGAACATCGCCGATCTCAAAGCACAGATCGCCGCCTGCGAGAAGGGCGTGCAGGAGCTTCACCGCATGGTCCGGCATTTCGGGCTGAAGCCGGTCGAGGCCTATATGCAGCACGTCCAGGACAATGCCGAGGAAGCGGTGCGCCGCGTCCTCGGCGTGCTGCGCGACGGCGAATTCGCCTACGAGACCGATGACGGCGCCCTGATCAAGGTGCGGATCGCGATCGATCGCGCCGCCCGCCGCGCGGTCATCGATTTCACCGGCACCAGCCCGCAGCTGCCGACCAACTTCAACGCGCCGGCAGCGGTGTGCAAGGCGGCGGTGCTCTACGTCTTCCGCACGCTGGTCGATGACGAGATCCCGATGAATGGCGGCTGCCTCAAGCCGCTCGAGCTGATCATTCCGGCGGGGTCGATGCTCAATCCGCGCTATCCCGCCGCTGTCGTCGCCGGCAATGTCGAGACGTCGCAGGGCATCACCGACGCGCTCTACGGCGCTCTCGGTGTCATGGCCGCGGCGCAGGGGACGATGAACAACTTCACCTTCGGCAATGCGCGCTACCAGTACTACGAGACGATCTGCGGCGGCTCGGGCGCCGGCCCCGATTTCGACGGCACCGACGCCGTCCACACGCACATGACCAATTCGCGCCTCACCGATCCCGAGGTGCTGGAATGGCGCTTTCCCGTCCTGCTGGAGAGCTTCGCCATCCGCCGCGGCTCAGGCGGCGCCGGCGCTCATCGCGGCGGTGACGGCGTCGTGCGCCGCATGCGCTTCCGCGAGGCGATGACCGCGGCGATCCTGTCCGGTCATCGCCGCGTCCCGCCCTACGGGCTCGCCGGCGGCGAGCCCGGCGCGCTCGGCCGCAACTGGGTGGAACGCAAGGATGGCAGCATCCTGAGCTTCGGCGGCACGGAGGCGGTCGAGGTGGCGGCGGGCGACGTCTTCGTCATCGAGACGCCGGGCGGCGGCGGTTACGGCAAAGCAGGCGCGGCGCGGCGGGCGGCTGAATAACGCCCCGGCTCCAAGGGGTGCTGTACCGGCCTTTTCGGGGGACAAAGCCGTCAGCTGTCGGCCGTCAGCTCTCAGCGGAGTGTGAAATTCCGGCCCTCGGCGTTCGTCGCCCTGCCTGCGAATGCGGGTATCCAGCGCCCCAAGCGCGACGACCGAGCACCACCGAGCACCGATACGGGGGCGGCTCGATGAATAACTGACAGCTGACGGCTGATCGCTGACTGCTTCGACAGGCTCAGAGCACCTCGACGGTGGGCGTGAAGATGTAGCCGGTGCCGCGCACGGTCTTGATCATCGTCGGCTTCGCCGGATCCGGTTCGAGCTTGCGCCGGAGGCGGCCGACTTGGACGTCGATGGTGCGGTCGAAGGGCCCGGCTTCGCGGTTGCGCGCGAGATCGAGCAGCCGGTCGCGGCTCAGCACCTGGTTGGCGTTGTTCACGAAGGCGGCCAGCAGGTCGAATTCGCCCGTGGTCAGCCGCACCTCGCCGCCTTCCGGCGAGACCAGCTCGCGCGTCGCGAGATCGAGATGCCAGCCGGCGAAACGCGCGCGCGCCCGCCCGGTGACCGGCTTCTCCTTCTGCGCGCGGCTGGACGCTCGGCGCAGCACGCTCTTGACGCGCGCCAGCAGCTCGCGCAGGTGGAAGGGCTTCGGCAGGTAGTCGTCGGCGCCCATCTCGAGGCCGATGATGCGGTCGACGGTCTCGCCCCGTCCGGTCAGGATGATGATGCCGACCCCGGTCGACTCCTCGCGCAGCTGGCGCGCGAGCGTCAGCCCGTCTTCCCCGGGCAGCATAAGGTCGAGAATGACGAGATCGACCGGTCCCAAAGCCATGACCTTACGCATGCCCGGCCCGTCATTGGCGACGCTGACCCGGTAACCTTCGCTGGACAAATACTGTTGGACGACCTCGCATATTTCCTTTTGGTCGTCCACCACAAGGATATGCCCTGTCGCTTTCATGGCTGGAGTTCAATGTGGCGCATCTTGAGCGCTGTTGCAATATCGTCCGGGTGGGGAAGCCTGGCTGTCCATTCAGCCGCGGCGCGCATCTCGGCCGATTACAAGCCGTTACAATTTCTTACATAAATCCCCGACCGATGACATCAACCAATTACAGGAGGCCGGTACAGTCGAGCCGTCTGGGTTCTTCACGTTGAACATAGCAGTGTGGCGCCATCGGGGCGCGCGAAGGAGCTTGGGATGGCTGACATTTGCAAAAAAATCGAAGAAGAGATCCCGCGCCTCAGGCGCTACGCCCGGGCTTTGACCCGCGATGTCAACGCCGCCGACGACCTCGTGCAGGACTGCCTCACGCGCGCCCTGAGCAAGGTGCATCTGTGGCAAAAAGGGACCGACCTCCGCGCGTGGCTTTTCACCATCCTCCACAACCAGTACGTAAACCACGTTCGCCGCGCCGTGCGCGAGGGCTCGGCCGTCGGACTTTCGGCCAGCGAGCCGTTGCTGACCACCTCGCCCAACCAGGGGAAGCGGCTGGAGCTGCGCGATCTCGAGCGCGCGATCGCCAAGCTCCCGGAAGAGCAGCGCTCGGTGCTGCTCCTCGTCGGGCTCGAAGGCATGCGCTACGAGGAAGTCGCCGCTGTCCTCGATGTTCCCGTCGGCACCATCCGCTCGCGCCTGTCGCGCGGCCGCGAGATGCTGCGCCAGCTCATGGGCATGATCCCCGACGGTGCGGAGACCGGTCGGGCCTCGGGGCCACGCCGGCTGCGCCCGGCACGCGGCCAGTCGGAGATCGCCGTCGGCGATGCGCTGCGCCGCAACCGGCTCGAGGCCGCCGATCCTGGCGCGCTGTCGCGTCGCAACGCCTGACGCGGCAGGCGGAACCCCTTCATTTCAGTTCGTGTTGAGAGCAGCGCGGGGGCGCTTGCAAACGCCCCGCCGGGTCGCGAGCCGACCAGGCGCTCGCCCTTGGGACCCGGAGTCTCCAGCCTGGCATTGGCAAGGTCTCCCTTTTGCGGGTTTGCCATCCGCTCACTGGCCGGGCGCGTCATGTGCCCGGCCTTTTTTGCCGGCAGCCCCAACCGCTCGCGCGGAAGGGCCAGATTCAGCTGCGGGGGGCGTGCTTCGGCGGATGAGCCGGCGGCGGCAGAACCGGCGCAGGCGCGGCGGCGGGTGCCGCGACGCCGGAATGCAGCCACGGGACGCGCTGGCCCAGGGCGCTGCCCGCCAGCAGCAGCAATCCGGCGATGCCCCCCGCCGCGATCATCGGCGCGAGGCGCCGCAAGACGCGCACCGAGCCGCGCTTCAACATCGCCCGCTTCAGCCTTTGGGGGGCCGGCTCGCGCGCGACACCGTCAAAAAGGGCCTGGATCCCCGCCTTCTGGGCACGAAACGCTTCGACGCGCGCCGCCTCTGCCGGCGCGCTGGCGAGAAATGCCGCGACCTTGTAGCGCCGCTCGGCATCGAGCGCGCCATCGACATAGGCGTGGAGATCTTCTTCGGTGATATCGCCCCTGAGTTCGGTCACGCCAGCCTCGTCCCGCCCCTTGCGATGCCCCGGCGCCTGCGCCGTCGCCTCTCTGAGCCGCGCCGGATTCGCCAATGTCCGGATTGGGAAACGTCAACAGAACGCCGCCTAGGGCCTTGAGTTCCCTTGGGGGAACGGGCAGCGAGCGGGCGGTGTCGCCGGGGGATGGGAGAGCAACGGAGGCGAGAGGCCGGCAAAGGCAAGGGCGGGTGACCTTTTGCGGCGCAGCGGAACTCTGCCTCGGGTCGCGTCGTTGTTGCTAAAGGCAACCTGTGGCGGCGCGGTGAAATAGACGCGCGGGGGGTCGATGCGGCCTTGTCGGCCTCTGCTGCCGCACCGAATTTTGCGCGATGGAATCCGTGTATCGCGGCCCCGGTTCGGTCCTAGGAAAACGGGCCGGAGGAGCAGTCTGGGGGAACTCAGGCCACAGGCGCCTTTCCACGAACTGGCGATGACGTGATGAGCAGCAGCACTTCCGAGGCCGCCGGCGCGCCGCAAGCCGAAGGCCTCCGCATCTACAATCTCTTTCCCTTGCTCGCCGGCACCGTGGCGGAGTGGTGCGAGGAGCTGCCGCGCATCGCGGCGATGGGTTTCAACTGCGTCTTCGTCAATGCCTTCCACCTGCCGGGCTTCTCCGGCAGCCTCTATGCCGTCAAGGATTACTACCGCCTCAATCCGTTGTTCCGCGGTACCGCGCGGGAGAGCGACGACGCGCTACTGCAGAGCTTCACCGCGGCCTGCCGGCGCCATGGCCTCCTTGCCATGATGGACCTGGTGGCGAACCACACGGCGCGCGACAGCGAACTCGTCGACCGCCATCCGCATTGGTTTGCGCGCGAGCCGGGCGGCGGTTTGCGCTCGCCGTCGGCGATCGATCCCGCCGATGCGACGAATGTCACCGTCTGGGGCGATCTCGCCGAGATCGAGTACCGCGGCGATGCCGCCGAAGACGAGGTCGTCGCCTATTTCGCCGCGGTGCTGCGCCACTATATCGGCCTCGGCTTTCGCGGCTTCCGCTGCGATGCCGCCTACAAGGTGCCGGGCCGCGTCTGGCGCGCCCTGATTGCCGCGGCACGCGCGGCGGCGGCAGATTGCTGCTTTGCCGCCGAGACTTTGGGCGCGCGCCTCCCCGAAGTGCGGCGGCTTGCCGGCGCCGGCTTCGACTACCTTTTCAACAGCAGCAAATGGTGGGATTTCGAAAGCCCCTGGCTGCTCGAGCAATACGAGGAGTTTCGCGCCGTCGCGCCCTCGATCGCTTTTCCGGAAAGCCACGATACCGAGCGCCTCGCCGCCGAGCTGGCGCGCAGCGGCTTCGATGCGGCGGCGATCGCCGCGCGCTGCCGCCAGGCCTATGCCTTCGCCGCCGGCTTCTCCACCGGGGTCATGATCCCGATGGGCTACGAGTTCGGCTGGCGCCGCGGCCTCGACGTGGTCAAGACCCGCCGCGAGCCGGTCGAGCCGCGGCACTTCGATCTCTCGCGCTTCATCGCCGAGGTCAACGCGCTGAAGCGCGCGGTTCCGGCGCTCAACGAGGAAGGCCCGCAGGCGCGGCTGACGCCGCCGAGCGATCCGCTGCTCGTGCTGTCGCGGCGAACGGCGGGCGGCGACGACTGGGCCTTCCTGCTGGTCAACACCGACGAGGACGTCGCCAACGAGATCGACAGCGACCTGCTGCTCCAAGCGCCCGGCGCCGAGACTCTCATCCTCTCGGAGCCGCTGCCGAGCGGCGGCGAGCGCGGCATCGGCATCGCGCTTGCCGCCGAGCCGCTGGCGGTGCGGCTGCTGCGCGGCCGCCAGCCGGCGCCACGGCTGTTGCCCGCTGATGTCCCCAACCCGGCGATCCCTCCCGATTGGTCGCCCGGCGCCCGCATTCTCATCGAGGCGGTCTATCCCGAGCTCGATGGCGGCCGTTTCCCGGTGAAGCGCGTCGTCGGCGACCGGCTGGCGGTCTGGGCCGACATCCTGCGCGACGGCCACGACGTGCTCGCCGCCGTCCTGCTTCACCGGCGCGAAGGCGCCGTCGCCTGGCACCAGACGCCGATGCGGCTTTACGACAACGACCGCTGGGTGGGCGAGGTGCAGCTCGGCGAGAACGCCCGCTACCGCTACACCATCGAGGCCTGGACCGACCATTTCGCCTCCTGGCGCGCCGATACCGCGAAGAAGCGCCAGGCCGGCCAGGACATCGCCGTCGATCTGCTCGAAGGCCGCGCGCTCGTCGCCGCCGCGGCGCGGCGCGCCGAAGGCGCCGATCGGCTGCTGCTGGAACGGCTCCTCGCGGATTTCGACGCCGCGCCGCCGGACGAACGGGCTGCAATCCTGGTCTCGCGCCTTCTCGCCGAGGCCATGGCCCGCTCGCCCGACCGGAGCGACAGGGTTCGCTATCGCCGCGAGCTCGAGGTGGTGGTGGATCGCGCGGCCGCGCGCTTTTCCGCCTGGTACGAGATGATGCCGCGCAGCCAGGGCCGCGTCCCCGGCCGCGGCGCCGATCTCGACGCGGCGGCGGCGCGCCTTCCCGAGATCCGCGCGATGGGCTTCGACGTCGTCTACCTGCCGCCGATCCATCCGATCGGCCGGGTGAACCGCAAGGGGCGCGACAACAGCCTCGCCGCCGCGCCGGACGATCCGGGCAGCCCCTACGCCATCGGCGCCGCCGAGGGCGGCCACAAGGCGGTGCATCCGGAGCTGGGCGGTCTCGAGGGCTTCCGCCGTTTCCTCGCCGCGGCGCGTGCCGAGGGTCTCGACGTCGCGCTCGATTTCGCCGTGCAATGCGCGCCCGATCATCCCTGGGTGGCGCAACATCCGGAATGGTTCATCTTCCGTCCGGACGGCACCATCCGCTATGCCGAGAACCCGCCGAAGAAGTACCAGGACATCGTCAATGTCGATTTCTACGGCCGTGGGCGCGAGGCGCTATGGCAGGAGCTGCGCGACGTCCTGCTGTTCTGGATCGGGGAGGGCGTGTCGATCTTCCGCGTCGACAATCCCCACACCAAGCCGCTGCCGTTCTGGGAATGGGTGATCCGCGAGGTGCAGAGCCGTCATCCCGAGGCCATCTTCCTCTCCGAAGCCTTCACCCGACCGAAGATGATGCACGCTTTGGCGAAGGCGGGCTTTACTCAGTCCTACACCTATTTCACCTGGCGCGTGACCAAGGCCGAGCTCACCGAGTACGGCACCGAGCTGGCGCAAGGGCCGGGCCACGAGTATTTCCGGCCGAACTTTTTCACCAACACGCCCGACATCCTGCCGCTGCATTTGCAGCAGGGCGGCCGCGCGGCGTTCCGCGCCCGCCTCGTTCTCGCGGCGACGCTGTCGCCCGCCTACGGCATCTATAACGGCTTCGAGCTGTGCGAGAACCGCGCCGTCCCCGGCACCGAGGAATATCTCCACTCGGAGAAATACGAGTACAAGGTCTGGGACTGGGAGCGGACCGGCCACATCAAGGGCGACATCGCCGTGGTCAATCGCATTCGCCGCGAGAATCCGGCGCTGCACCATCTCGCCAATCTGCGCTTCTACCCCGCGGACAATCCGCAGGTGCTGTTCTACGGCAAGGCCAGCGAGGACGGCACGAACCGCGTCTTCATCGCCGTCAATCTCGATCCCTTCGCGCCGCAGGAGGCGGTGCTCGAGTTCCCGCTGGCGCAGATGAATGTCGCGGAGGTTGAAACCTTCTCCGCCGTCGAGCTGTTCACCGGTCGACAGTACCGGTGGCAGGGCGCCCGACAGCGCCTCGCCCTCGATCCCGACGTCAATCCCGCGGCGATCTTCCGCATTGTCGGCTGAAGTCGCTTCCGAACTTTGGCGCAGGGCCCATGCCGGACATCAGGCTCGACACCCAAACCGCTCCGATCGTCGCCGATCCTTTGTGGTACAAGGACGCGATCATCTATCAGCTGCACGTCAAGGCGTTCTTCGATACCACCGCCGACGGGATCGGCGACTTCCAAGGATTGACGCGCAAGCTGGACTACCTCGCCGATCTCGGCGTCACCGCGCTGTGGCTGCTGCCGTTCTATCCCTCGCCGCTGAAGGATGACGGCTACGACATCGCCGACTACCGCAACATCAATCCCGCCTATGGGACCATGGGCGATTTCCGTGCCTTCGTCCGCGCCGCCCATCGCCTGGGGCTCCGCGTCATCACCGAGCTCGTGGTCAACCACACCTCCGACCAGCATCCCTGGTTCCAGCGCGCGCGCCGCGCCCGGCCGGCATCGCATTGGCGCAACTTCTATGTCTGGAGCGACACCGACCAGAAGTTCCTCGACACGCGCATCATCTTCCTCGATGCGGAGAAATCCAACTGGGCCTGGGACCCGGTGGCGCAGGCCTATTACTGGCACCGCTTTTATCACCATCAGCCCGACCTCAACTTCGACAATCCGCTTGTCGAGCGGGCGGTCATCAACGTCATGCGCTTCTGGCTCGATATCGGGGTCGACGGGATGCGGCTCGACGCCGTGCCCTACCTGATCGAGCGCGAAGGCAGCATCAACGAGAACCTGCCGGAGACGCATGGGGTGCTGAAGCGCCTCAGGCGCGCGCTCGACGAGCGCTATTCCGACCGCATGCTGCTGGCCGAGGCCAATCAGTGGCCCGAGGATGTGCTGCAGTATTTCGGCGCCGGCGATGAATGCCACATGGCGTTCAATTTTCCGCTGATGCCGCGCATCTTCATGGCGGTGGCCACCGAGGATCGCCACCCCATCACCGACATCATGCGCCAGACGCCGGACATCCCCGCCAACTGCCAGTGGGCGGTGTTCCTGCGCAATCACGACGAGCTGACGCTCGAGATGGTGACGGACCGGGAGCGCGATTATCTCTGGAAGCACTACGCCGCCGACAAGCGCATGCGGCTCAATCTCGGCATCCGCCGACGCCTCGCGCCGCTGATGGAGAACGACCGGCGCCGCATGGAGCTCCTCAACGGGTTGATGTTTTCGCTGCCCGGCACGCCCGTCATGTACTACGGCGACGAGATCGGCATGGGCGACAACATCTTTCTCGGCGACCGCGACGGCGTGCGCACGCCGATGCAATGGTCGCCCGACCGCAACGCCGGTTTCTCGCGCGCCGATCCGGCGCAGCTCTACCTGCCGCCGATCATGGACGCGGTGTACGGCTACAACTCGGTCAATGTCGAGGCGCAGAGCCGCTCGCCTTCCTCCTTCCTCAACTGGATGAAGCGGCTCATCGCCGTGCGCAAGGCGCGGCTCGCCTTCGGTCGCGGCGATCTGCGCTTTCTCTACCCGTCGAACCGCAAGGTGCTGGCCTATCTCCGCTCCCATGGCGAGGAGACGATCCTCTGTGTGTTCAACCTGTCGCGCGGCTCGCAGGCGGTGGAGCTCGATCTCTCCGGGCTGAAGGGGCGGACGCCCGTCGAGCTCTTCGGCCGCACCGCATTCCCGCAGATCGGCGACCTGCCCTACCTGCTGACCATCTCCGGGCATGCCTTTTACTGGTTCTTGCTCGACAGCAGCACGATCCCCGAGCGCGTTCCGCGCGCGTCGCCCCCGGTGCCGGAGCTGATGACCGTGGTCTTGTCGGACGGCGGCTGGTCCGGCCCTTTCAATCAGCACAACCGTCAGCTGTTCGAGAGCCAGGTGCTGCCGGACTATTTGCCGACTCAGCGCTGGTTCGCCGGCAAGGGCAGGAAGATCAAGGGCACCACCGTATCCGCGGCGGTGATGTTGCCGGACGGCGCCGACCGCGCAGGCTGGCCGATGATGCTGATCGACGTCGACTTCCGCGACGGCGAGGCGCAGCGCTACTTCCTGCCGCTCGCCTTGACTTGGGAGGAGGAGGGCAGCGAGCAGCGCAACGCGCTGCTCCCCTGCACCCTGGCGCGCGCGCGACGCGGCCGGCACGAAGGCGCGGTCTACGATGCGACCGAGGATCGCGGCTTTGCCCTGGCGTTCGCCCAGGCGATCGGCGCCGCGAGCGAGATCGGCGGGCGCGGCGGGCGCGTCGTCTTCGAGCGCACGGCCGCCTTCGCGCGGGTGAGCCTTCCGCCGAACCCGGTGGTGAAGCGTCCCGATGGCGAGCAGTCGAACAGCTCGATCCTGGTCGAGGAATATGCCGTGCTGAAGCTCTATCGCCATCTCGCGGTCGGCGCCCAGCCGGAAATCGAGATGACGCGGTTCCTCACCGAGGTGGCGCATTTCGCCAACACGCCGCCGCTGCTCGGCGCTTGCCGCTTTATCGCGGAGAACGGCGAGGAGACCGAGCTCGGCGTGCTCTTCGCCTATCTGCGCAATCAGGGCAGCGCCTGGACGCAAGCACTCAACTACCTGACGCGCTATCTCGACGAGGGGCTGCTGATGACGCCGCGTGAGCCGCGCCCGGCGGAGGCGTCCGCGCCGCTGACCCCGGAAGCGACCGCTCACCCGATCTATCTCGAGCTTGCGGCGCAGCTCGGCCTGCGCACCGCCGAGCTGCATCGCGCGCTGTGCCCGGACTTCGACGTCGAGCCGGCTTTCGTGCCGGAGCCGATAACGCCCGCCGATCTCGCCCAGTGGCGCGAGCGCGCAACGCTCGCCGCGTGCACCATGCTCGATTCCCTGGCGCGCCGGCGCGACACGCTGCCGCCTTCGGCGCGGGGTCTTGCCGAGCGGCTGCTGGAGCGGCGCGAGATGCTGCTCGCGCGCTATGCCGAGCTGCTGCCCCACTCGCTGGATGCGCTGAAGACGCGCTTCCATGGCGATTATCATCTGGGCCAGGTGCTGGTTATTCAGAACGACTTCTCGATCATCGATTTCGAGGGAGAGCCGCTGCGCCTGCCCGCCGAGCGACGGGAGAAGAGCTCGCCGCTGCGCGACGTTGCCGGCATGTTGCGCTCTTATGCCTACGCCGCCACCACGGCGGTGCGTCAGATGTCCGATATCCAGCCGGCGGCGCTGCCGGTGCTGCAGGCGCATGCGGAAGAATGGTGTCGCCAGGTCACGGCGGCGTTCCTCGAGCGCTATCTCGGCGCCATGGCAGGCGTTCCGTCGTTGCCGGCCGATGCTGCGGCGGGCCAGGCGCTCATCGAGTTCTTCACGCTGGAGAAGGCGGTCTACGAGATCGATTACGAGCTCGCGCAGCGGCCGCAATGGATCGCCTTGCCGCTTTCCGGCGTCCTCGCGCTGCTCGGGAACGGAGCCGATCTTGACGCAGCTTAGCGCCGGCGCCCGCGCCGTCCTCGAGGCGCGCAGCGGCGACCCCTTCGCCTATCT
>DASQSR010000351.1:0-7154 GCA_035642295.1 Allostellaceae bacterium
GCGGCTTCCTCCGGCGCGAGGACGGGACAGGCGCGCCCCATCAGCTTTGCGACCGCCATGTCGGGATTGGCCGCGACCCAGGCACGCCAGGCGATGAAGCCTTCCGACAGCTTCTCGTCGCCGGCGCCGAGCGCGGTGTTCATCACCAGGAGGCCGGAAAAGCGTGTCGCCATGTCCATCGGCAAAGTGAGGCCGATGAGCCCGCCCCAATCCTGGCAGACGAGAGTGATGTTGGAGAGATCGAGCCGCTCGATGAAGGCGCCGATCGCATTGCGGTGGAAGTCGAAGGTGTAGGCCCCGTCCTCCACCGGCTTGTCGGAGCGGCCGAAGCCGAAGAAATCGGGCGCCACCGCATCCTCGAGATCGAGGATGAGACCGTCGGCCGGAAGGCTGCGCGCCTTCTCGAGCGCGCGGGTATTGGCGCCGGGCATGAAGAGGACGCTGCGGCGAGGACGCGCGCTGGCGGGCATGCGGAATCTCCCTTCGCTACCCGGCACTATAGCCAGAAGCGGCGCGCGCCGTCATGATGGCGGGATGCCGACGGGAGAAACGCCGATGATCCCCCTGCTGCGCACGCCGGAAGAGCGCTTTGCCAAGCTGCCCGGCTTCGGCTTTACGCCTCATTATCGCGACGACCTCAAGGGATATGAAGGCATGCGCCTTCATTATGTCGACGAGGGACCGCGGGAGGCCAAGCGCATCTTCCTCTGCCTCCATGGCGAGCCGACCTGGAGCTACCTCCATCGCAAGCTCGTTTCCTTCGTCACCGCCGCGGGTTTTCGCGCCGTGGCGCCCGATTTCTTCGGCTTCGGCCGCTCCGACAAGCCGGTGGAGGACGGGGCCTACACCTTCGACTTCCACCGCAATGCGATCCGCGCCTTCATCGAGCGGCTCGATCTCTCCAACATCACTCTCGTCTGCCAGGATTGGGGCGGGCTCATCGGCCTCACTTTGCCGATGGACATGGCGCCGCGCTTTTCCGGCCTCCTGGTGATGAACACCGCGCTCGGCACCGGCGACGAGAAGCTTTCGGAAGGCTTCATCGCCTGGCGTGCCTGGGTCGCGGCCAATCCCGACATGGCGGTCGCAAAGCTGATGGGGCGCGCCTGTCCCGTCCTCGCGCCGGAGGAAGCCGCCGCCTATGAAGCGCCGTTCCCGGATGTCCGCTACAAGGCCGGCGTGCGGCGCTTCCCGCAGCTCGTGCCCGACGGACCCGGCGCAGACGGCGCCGCGCTGTCGCGCCGCGCCCGAGAGTGGTGGCGCACCGAATGGACGGGCAAGAGCTGCATGGTGATCGGCATGACCGATCCGGTGCTGGGCCCGCCGGTGATGCGCAGGCTGCGCGAGGTGATCCGCAACTGCCCGCCGCCGATCGAGGTCGCCGAGGCCGGGCATTTCGTGCAGGAATGGGCGCCTCTCTTCATGGAGCGGGCGCTGGCGACGCTCGCCTGAGGGCACGCTTGGCCATCCTCTCGATCCAGTCGGCCGTCGCCTACGGCCATGTCGGCAATTCGATCGCCGTCTTCCCGTTGCAGCGCCTCGGCTTCGAGGTCTGGCCGGTGGATACGGTGCAGTTCTCGAACCACACGGGCTATGGCGCGTGGCGCGGCCGCGCCTGGGACTCAGCGACGCTCGCCGCGGTGATCGCCGGCATCGGCGAGCGCGGGCAGCTCGGGCGCTGCGAGGCGGTGCTGTCGGGCTATCTCGGCGAGGAAGCGCTGGGCGAGGTCGTGCTGAACGCGGCGGCCGAGGTGAAGGCGGCGAAAGCGGGCGCGCTCTATTGCTGCGATCCCGTGATCGGCGACGACCACAGCGGCGTCTTCGTGCGGCCGGGCATCGCCGAGTTCTTCCGCGACCGCGCGCTGCCCGCGGCCGACATCGTGACGCCCAACCGCTTCGAGCTGGCGCTGCTCGCCGGGATGGAGGTCAGCGACATTGCCGGCGCGCTCGCCGCCGCCGGGCGGCTGCGCGCGCGGGGGCCGCGGCTGGTGCTGGCGACGAGCCTTCCCGGCAGCACCGAGGAAATCCCGATGCTGGCGGCGGGACCCGAGGGCGCCTTCCTGGTGACGACACCGCGGCTGCCGCTGCTCGCCAACGGCGCCGGCGACCTCACCGCGGCGCTGTTCCTGGGCTATCTCCTGCGCGAGCGCGACGTCGCCGGAGCGCTGGCGGCGACGGCGTCGGCGGTGCATGCAGTGATCGAAGCGACCTTGCGCCTCGGCGAAGCCGAGCTGCAGATCGTCGCGGCGCAGGACATGTTCCTCGCGCCGCCGCGGCGGTTTTCACCGCAGCGGATCGGCTAACGCGGCGCGCTCGATCCCTCCGCTGGCGGCGGGTTGCCGGCTCCCGCCGCCGGCGGCGCGGTCGGAGCGCTCATGGGGGTATAGCTGGCCGCGACCGACTTCCAGCCGCCATGCTGACGTTCCAACACCTGCATCCACGTGCCCCGGATCGTCAGCGGCCGGGGATTGTTGTAGGTCACGGCATAGGGGCCGGCGGCGACGGCGGCGTTCCGTCCCATCATCCGCACCTGCTGGACCTCCATGCTGGTGACCTTGGCGCCGAAGGCCGCCTCGTTTTGCACGGCCCGCTCGAACCGCTCTTTGCCGGAAATCACCCCCTGATCGCCGACGCCGAACGCATCGGCGGTGGTGAGCGCTGCCATCGTCCGACCGTCGCCGCGATTGTAGGCATCGACCCATTGGTTCATGAAGGCTTGGATCTGCTGCCGGGCCCTCTCCTCTGCGCCGCTTTGTTGCGCGAGCGCCGGAGTTGCGAGGCCGACGACCAGAATGGCGATGCCGAGCGAACGCTCCATCATGGGTTCCTCCGCTGTGCTGACGTGGTGGCCTTCTCGACCTTCAACGCCGCCCCGACGCCGACGTTCATAGGCGGCGCAACACCGATCTAGAATGTGAAGGGATCGACTCGGCGGATGGCGATCGCGTCACTAATCCGCGGTGACGGCAGCCGATCGTTCGCGAAGTCGCTCAATGGCCGTTGCAACGCGCCGCCATAACGCGGCGCCGGAGGAGATTCCCGATTCCTCGAACTCGGCCGCCATGTCGCGCGCTACCGTCGCGGCATCGTTTCCGTGCCGGTCGAGCCAAAGGCGAGCGAGGCGCAATGCTTGTGGCGAGGCCATGTTGGAGAGCGATTGTACATCGGCATCCGCTACTCGTCCGCTCACCCACAAAATTGACATTCTCGGGATCGAATTCGGAAATATTTCAGCCAAATCGCTGCTGCCGACCCGGTAAACGCCGCCACGCCGACAGTCGCGGTCGATCCGCGCGTCTTCAACATTTCTCAAATATACTTGGCATTCCGGCCGATCATTGCGGCCGGCCGTTTTACACGCAAGCGTGGCCGTGAGCGGTATGCGCTATTTGAAGACAGGCAGCGGATGGCCGGCCAATCCGTGCAGGATGTACGGGGCGGCGGCCGGGCGCTCATCCGGCCGTGGCGCGGCCTTCGGCTGTTCTGAGCTTGCACGAGGGCTGTCGATATCAGAGGCCGCGGCGGCGATCGCCTGCTTTGCGGCGGCGATGGGATTGCCCGGCGCGCGCGCTTCCGGGGCGATCAGATCGGCGCTGATCAGCGTCGTGGCGAAGGCCGCACTCAGCGTCGCCAGAAGCAGCGAGAGCGGCAGCTTCCCGGCCACAAGTGCCCGGGTTGACGAGTAGACTTCCATGGGTTCCTTCCCTCCCCCTCGCTCCCCTCAACATCAGAAGCTTGCCGCCGGCCCAAAGCCCAATGCCAAGTTGCGCGGGCGCGTTGACCGACAACTTTTCGCGCGCAGGTTTGGTGCCGCGCTTCGATCGCGCAAGATCACCATCGAGCGGCGCCTGAAAAAAACGAGATCAAAGCGATCTCCCTATCCGGTTAGCGCAGGGACCGTACGCTCTCGAATCCTAAGCGGACGACGCGTCGCCCGTGACTGGCCACAGCACTCGTATACGAACTTGAATGCAAACCACGCCGCCTGCGGTGGGCAACGTGCAGGGCGGCGCCAGGCCATCTCGGCCAGCACCACACGGTCCTCATGTAAATGCTCCCGTTGCCCGGCTCGCCATTTCCGAAATCGGCTCACCCACTTCCGAACCCGGCGCGACCCGCCTGCTTCGGCCCCTCATGCATGGCGGCATTTCAGCCGCACCTGAACTAGGAGCCGGAGCATCATGCGTAAATCAGCCTTACTTGCCGCGGGCGCCGCCGTTTTGGCGGCAGGCTGCGCGGCAATCCGGGTGGATCGCCCCGTTCGGGTCGCGTCGGGACTGACCAGCCATGTTCTCTGCTCCGAGACCTTCGTCGCGGGCCTGGACCCCGCGCGGGTCTATGCCGAGCGCATCAAGCCGCTGCCCGGGATTGGCACGGTCGACTGGGCCCTCCGCTATGACGTGGACGCGGCGCACCGCGCGGTGACGACCACCATCGCGGGAGCGTTCGAAAGCCGGGCCGTCTATCGCGACGGCTTGGGCTGCCTCCTCGTCCATGGCGACGAGCCGGCGGACGCGCCCTCGCCGCAAGAGTTAGCCAAGGCCCCCCAAACGCCGCCTCTCCTTCCGGACATTGCCGGCTCGACCGTGGTCGCGCCGCACGACAAACGGCTCCAGCTGGCGCTGGAGCGTGCCTTTGCCGACCCGGATCGGCCGCCCTACCATCGCGTGAAAGCGGTGGTCGTTGTCCATGACGGCCGCGTCGTCGCCGAGCGCTACGCGCCGGGCTACGGCATCGATACGCCGCTCCTGAGCTTCTCGGCCGCCAAATCCGTCACGAGCGCGTTGGTCGGCATACTCGTGCGCGAAGGACGGCTGTCGCTCGACCAACCGGCAGCGCTCCCCGCCTGGCGCGGTCCGACCGATCCGCGCCGCGCGATCACCATCGATGAGCTCCTGCGCCAAACCAGCGGGATCGATCTTGCCGAAACCAACAGCGGCTTCGATCCCTCAACCCGCATGCAATTCATCGAGCGCGACATGGCGGGTTTTGCCGAGAGCGTTCCTCTGCGGTCGAAGCCCGGCGCCGAATGGGCCTATACCGACGGCAACTACATTCTCCTCTCCCGCGTCATCCGGGACGCTGTGGGCGGCCATACCATCGACGTCCTGCGCTTTGCCCAGCGGGAGCTCTTCGATCCGCTCGGCATGCGCCACGTGACCATGGAATTCGATGCCACCGGAACGCCGGTGGGAGCGACCTTTATGCTGATGCCCGCGCGCGACTGGGCACGCTTCGGCCTCCTCTATCTCACAGATGGCGTCGTGGGTGGCCGCCGCGTCCTACCCGAGGGTTGGGTGCGTTATTCCTCCTCGCGCACGCTCGACACCGGCTACGGCGCCGGCTTCTGGACCAACCTGGCGGACGGCAACGTCCCGGCCTGGGGCGTGCCATGGGGCATGCCGCATGCGCCGCGCGACGCTTTCTTTGCGCGTGGCTTCATGGGCCAATACGTCGTCGTCATTCCGTCGCGAAATCTCGTCATCACGCGCTTCGGTGATTCCGCCATCGCAGGCGACGACATCCAGAGTATGGATCGCCTGGTGGCGGACATCGTTGCTACCATCGATGCGGCGGACGCCAACCAGGCGCGCCGGACGAACTAGCCGTTCAGCCTAGCCGCGATGTCGCGTCGTCTAGGACACCGCGACGACGTGGCGGATCGCGGCTGGCGATCAACCTCAAGACGGCAAGGGCGCTCGGCCTCCCCATGCCTCCGTCGCTTTCCGCACGCGCCGACGAGGTGATCGAATGGTGCAGGCCGTTTCCGCTTGCGGCGCGTCCCGGAAATGGTCACTGGCGCTCGCAACGACCGCTCAGGATTCGAGAGCGGACGCCCTGAACGGACCGCCTCCCTGCGCTAACCGGATCGGGAGCCAAAGCGATAGGTCGCTTCCGCGAAAGCGAGACTCCACCAGCCTCAGTATTTGGCGGGGACGTAGAGCTCCGGGGGCAAGACCTCGCGCTCATAGTGGGGATTGAAGATCCGGTGCGGCAGCGTCACCGACTCGTGCGGAACCTCTTCGTAGGGGACCTTGGAGAGCAGATGGTCGATGCAGTTGAGGCGCGCTCGCTTCTTGTCGTTCGCCTCGACGATGTACCAGGGCGCCTCGGGGATGTTGGTGCGGGCGAACATCTCCTCCTTCGCCTTGGTATAGGCTTCCCAGCGGACCCGGGACTGCAGATCCATGGGCGACAGCTTCCATTGCTTGAGCGGGTCGTGGATGCGAACGAGGAAACGCAACTGCTGCTCCTCGTCGGTGATCGAAAACCAGTACTTGATCAGCCGAATACCGGAGCGGACCAGCATGCGCTCGAATTCGGGAACGTCGTGAAAGAACTGCTCGACCTCCTCCGGCGTCGCAAAGCCCATCACGCGTTCGACACCCGACCGATTGTACCAGGAGCGGTCGAACAGCACGATCTCGCCGCCCGCCGGAAGATGCGGGACGTAGCGCTGGAAATACCACTGCGATTTCTCGCGCTCGGTCGGAGCGGGAAGCGCGACGACGCGGCCGACCCGCGGATTGAGCCGCTGCGTAATGCGCTTGATGACGCCGCCCTTGCCGGCGGCATCCCGACCCTCGAAGAGAACGACGACTTTTTCCTTCTGATGGGCGACCCAGTCCTGCAGCTTGATCAGCTCGGCCTGGAGCTTGAGCAGGGCGCGAAAATAGTCGGCACGCGGCAGCGACGGCGGATGAGCCTTGCGGTAGATCTTCGCGACTTCGAGCGACAGCTCCGGCTCTTCGAGCTCGAGCTCGGCATCCTCGTCATGATCGTCCGCGAGCTCGGCCTCGAGCCAGTCCTGGGCGTCTTGCCGATCGGTTGGCGTCGCCATCGTGTTTCTCCCGTCCTGGTTCGCGCCTTTAGCCTAGCCGGACGTGGCCGCCATCGGGAAGAAGGAAGATGTCGAGGCGCCGTCTCAAATTCGCAACAATCGCCTTGCCCGCGGAAGCGCGCATCCGGGGCTTCGCCTGCGATGACCGGCGCGCGTCTCCTGGGTCCCCGCTCTCACGGGGACGGCGGGATGAGGATCGAGATTCAAAGTGCCTTTCGCAGCGTCTGCCGCGCGCGCACGGAAACCGCTACTCGGGGCCCATCGGCGACCATTGCCAGTCGCGGATCTCGGGGAGGTCCTCGCCGTAGCGGCA
>DASQSR010000352.1:0-3525 GCA_035642295.1 Allostellaceae bacterium
GGGGCGCAGCATTGCGCCCCTTCGCACTTGAGGGGCAGGAGGAGCGATGCGGGAAGGCAGCCTCGAGGCGCCGACGCGCCACGGGATCGATTGGCAGAACCCCGATTTCTACGACCGCGCCAAGATCGATGCGGAGATGCATCGCATCTTCGACATCTGTCACGGCTGCCGGCGGTGCTTCAATCTCTGCGACAGCTTTCCGCGGCTCTTCGATCTCGTCGACAATTCGCCGACGGGCGAGGTCGACAGCGTCGCCCCCGCCGACTACGGCAAGGTGGTCGAGGCGTGCACGCTGTGCGACATGTGCTTCATGACCAAGTGCCCCTATGTGCCGCCGCATGCGTGGAATGTCGACTTCCCGCACCTCATGCTGCGTTACCGCGCCGCCGATTTCCGCGAGGGGAAGCTCGCCTGGACGGAGCGGCAGCTGGTCGAGACCGATCGCAACGGCAAGCTCGCCGGCGCGGTGGCGCCCGTTGCCAACTGGGCGGCGGCGACATCGAACCACCTGACGCGCCTGGCGATGGAAAAGCTCGCCGGCATCGATCGCCGCGCCGCGCTGCCGAAGTTTCACGGCCGCAGCTTCGTGATGCGCGCCAAAACGGCAGCGCCGCCGGTCAACGCCGAAGCGCCGGCCCATGGCCGCAAGGTCGTGCTCTATGCCACCTGCTTCGTCAACTACAACAACCCCGGGATCGGCGAGGCGGCACGCGCCGTGCTTGCCAAGAACGGCGTTGCGACCGAGGTGCTCTATCCCCGCTGCTGCGGCATGCCGCAGCTCGAGCAGGGCGATATCGGCCGCGTCGCCGAACAGGCGCGCGATGTCTCGGCGGCGCTGCTTCCCTATATCGAGCAGGGCTATGACGTGGTGGCGCTGGTGCCGTCCTGCGCCCTGATGCTGAAGTTCGAATGGCCGCTGATCCTGCCGGAAGAGGGCGCGGTGAAGCGCCTTGCGCAAGCGACCTTCGATATCAGCGAGTACATCGTCGACATCGCCAAGAAGGAGGGGCTGGCGCCGGGGCTCACCAAGCTGCCGGGCGGCGTCAGCCTGCACCTTGCCTGCCACGCCCGCGCGCAGAACATGGGCGCCAAGGCGGCGGAGATGCTGCGCCTGCTGCCGGAGTTGGATCTCGCCGTGATCGAGCGCTGCTCCGGGCATGGCGGCTCGTGGGGCGTGCTCAAGGAGAATTTCGACGTGGCGCTCAAGGTGGGAAAGCCGGTGGCGCGGCAGGCGGCGAAGAACGCCAAGGCCTGGCTCGCCTCGGAATGCCCGCTCGCCCAGAGCCATATCATGCAGGGGATGGAAGCGCTCGACGCCGCGGCGCCCCCGCCGGCGGCCGCCCATCCCATCGAGCTCTTCGCGCGCGCCTATGGGTTGATGCCGGAGTGAGGAAGCCGCCATGGCACAGAAGCGACAGATCACCCGAGCCGACATTCTGCCGATCGAGGACTATGCCAGCGACCGGCGCGAGCATCGCCGCCGTGCCAGCGAGGTGAAGCGCAACCGCCGCGTCGAGGTCGGGCCGTTCTGCACCTTCTATTTCGAGAGCTACGACACGATGTGGCACCAGGTGCACGAGATGCTCTACATCGAGCGTGGCGGCGAAGCCCAGATCGCCGACGAGCTCGAGGCCTACAACCCGCTCATCCCGCAGGGCGACGCGCTCATCGCCACGGTCATGTTCGAGATCGAAGACCCGGCGCAGCGCGACCGCGCCTTGCGCCGGCTCGGCAATGTCGAGCATCACATGTTCCTCAGCATCGCGGGCGAGCGCGCCGCCGGGATCCCCGATGCAACGCGCGAGAACACCTCGCCCGAAGGCAAGGCCTCGTCGGTGCAGTTCGTCAGCTTCCCGCTCACCCCGGCTCAGAAAGAGCGTTTCCGCAAGCCGGGCACACAAGTCCTCGTCGGCATCGACCACGCGAATTACGGCCATCTGGCGGTAGTGCCGGAAACGGTGCGCGCGGCGCTGGCGGAGGATTTGAGCTAGGTCTGCCGCGCACTGCCGCCGAGGCGCTGCAGCGCCTCGTAGACCGATGCGTCGATGTCGAGGCCGTCGCGGAGCGCCTTGGCGCGGTGACGGAAGGCGTTCTCCGAGGGGATGCGGATTTCGGGCGCGCCCGGCGGGCGCGGCGTCGCTTTGACGCGCTCGATCAGTTCCGTCATCTCGCGCTTGAACTCGTCGAGCGGCCGCAGCAGATCGGGCTTGAAGGCGATGAAGAGATAGCCGTTGTCGCGGTCGACATCCAAGGCCGAGCCGGCGACGACGCCGAGCGCCTGCACCATGAGCGCGAGGCCATAGCCCTTGTGCCCGCCGAAGGGCAGCAGCGCGCCGCGCCGGGCCTCGGCAGGATCGCGCGTGGGGTTGCCGGCGCGATCGATCGCCACGCCCTCCGGCAGCTCCTGTCCCAGGCGCTCGCGCAGCATGAGCTCGGTCATCATGAAGGCCGAGGTGCCCATGTCGAAGACGACGACGTCATGGGCGGCGGGCAGCGCGAAGGCGATGGGATTAGTGCCGAGGATCGGGCGCAGCCCGCCCAGCGGCGCCACCATACGCGAGCTGCTCGCGGTGTGGAGGGCGACGAGACCGGCGCGGGCGATGCGCTCGACGTAGTAGGCGCTCCGCCCGCTCACCCAGCTGTTGGTGACGCCGATGAGCGCGACGCCGGCGCGCAGCGCCTTGGTGATCGCCGCGTCGGCGGCACGATGGAGCGCCAGCATGCCGACATTGTTGCCGCCGTCGAACAGGGTCGAGATATCGGTCTCGCGCAGCACGCTCACCGGCCGCCGCGGCAGCTTGAAGCGCGGGTGCTCGGGAAGGTTGAGGATCTTGGCGAGGCCCGAATATTCGTAGCCGCACAGCGCCGCGTCGATGACGTGGTCGGTGATGATGCGCGCCTCGCCGGCATCGTAGCCGAGGCCGCGACACGCCGCTTCGCCGAGCGCGCGTGCCTCGGCGACGGAGAGGTGGACGCGACCGCTCACGGTGTCGCCTCCGGCTTCAGCGCCGCCATCAGCTCGGCGGTCGCCGCACGCTGCGCCGCCCAGCTTCGGCCGGCGACGAGGCCGCCGTCGACGACGAGGTCGTGGCCGTTGACGAAGCTCGAGGCGTCGCTGGCCAGGAAGAGCGCGGCCTCGGCGATGTCGTCGGGGCGGCCGGCGCGCGGGATCGGGTGCCAGCGTGCGAGCGCGCGCTCGAGCGGGGCGAAGGTCTGGCCGACCTGCTCCGGCGGCAGGCCCAGCGCCTTGGCGAAGATCGGGGTGACGATGCCGCCGGGCGAGATGCTGTTGGCGCGCACGCCTTTCTCGCCGAGCTCCATGGCGACGCAGCGGGTGAAATGGATCACCGCCGCCTTGGCCGCGGAATAGTCGTAAGGCCCGTAGCCGGCGCGCGAACCGGCGACGCTGCCGGTGTTGATGATGCTGCCGGCGCCCTGGCGCAGCATCGCCGCCGCGGCGTGCTTGGTGCCGAGCACCACGCCGCGCAGCACCACGGCGAGCGTGCGCTCGTATTGTGCCATGTC
>DASQSR010000353.1:0-4376 GCA_035642295.1 Allostellaceae bacterium
CGCTCGCCGAGCGCGGCAGCGAGGGTGAGCGCGGCCGGGCGAATCTCGGCGAGGCTGCCCGGCGGCGCGCCGGCGAGCGTCGGCGGCAGCAGCGCTGCGGCCGGCGACGGCGCCCGGTCGAGCGCGAAGCGGAAGTCGCCATCGGCGCCGAGCGCCACTCGCCGCTCGTGCCAGAAACGCTCGCCGCGGACCAGCTGGCGGATCGGCAGCGCGTCGAGGAATTCGTTGGCGATCAGGATCAGCGGCCCCTCCGGCAGCGACGCGAGGCTGTCGTGCCAGGTAGGGCCGGCGCCGGCGAGACGCTCGGCCTGGCGGCGGCGCAGTACCGGGCTGCACTCGACGAGATGAAGGGTGAGCGCGCGGCCGAATTGGGGCGCCGCTTTGAGCGCGCGCAGCGCGTCCGCCATCAGCGTGCCGCGCCCGGGCCCGAGCTCGGTGAGGATGACGCCCGAGGGCCGCCCCATCTTCTCCCAGGCATCGGCGCACCACAGGCCGATCAGCTCGCCGAACACCTGGCTCACCTCGGGGGCGGTGATGAAGTCGCCGCGCGCGCCGAGCGGGTCGCGCGTCGCGTAGTAGCCGAACTCGGGGTCGAGCAGCGCCGCCTGCATGAACTCGGCAATGCCGAGCGGCCCCTCCGCGGCAATCCGCCGCGCGAGCCGCTCCGCCAGCGCGTTCACGCCCGCGCCACGACCGGCTTTGCCCGCAGCAGCAGCCAGAGCCCGATCAGCACCAGCGGCGCCGACAGCACCTGCCCCATGGTGATGCCAAGGAAGAGGAATCCGAGCTGCGGGTCGGGCTGGCGGAAGCACTCGCCGATGATGCGCGCGATGCCATAGCCCATGAGGAAGACGCCGGTGATCGCACCCGGCCGCTGGCGCAGGCCTTGGCGCTGGCAGAGCCAAAGAATGGTGAAGAGCACGATGCCTTCGAGCGTCGCCTCGTAGAGCTGGCTCGGGTGGCGCGGCAGGTGCTCGGGGTCGCTCGGAAAGATCATCGCCCAGGGCACGTCAGTGACGCGGCCCCAAAGCTCGCCATTGATGAAATTGGCGATGCGGCCGAAGAAGAGGCCGATCGGCACGGCGCAAGCGATGATGTCGGCAAAGGCGAGGAGCTTGATGTTGCGCTGGCGGCAGAACAGCAGGATGGCGACGCAGACGCCGAGCGCGCCGCCATGGAACGACATGCCGCCGCGCCAGAGATAGAAGACCTGGGTGAGATGGGCGGCGTAGTACGGGAAATTGTAGAACAGCACATAGCCGATGCGGCCGCCGAGCACGACGCCGAGCGTCGCCCAGACCAGGAAATCGTCGATGTCCTGAACCCGCGCCACCTGCGGCGGCCGCTTGGCCAGCCAGAGGCAGTAGCGCCAGCCGATGACGAGCCCGGCGATATAGGCGAGCGCGTACCAGCGCACGGCGAAGGGGCCGACCGCCCAGTGGCCGACCATGTACGGGCCGAGGTGGAAGATCTCGGGATTGATGACGGGATAGGGAATGAGAAACATGGGGTAAACGGCTACTCAGCGATAGGGGTCGGCGGCGGAGAGATAATTGGCGATGTAGTCGCGCACCCCGTCCTCGAGCGACGTCATCGGCTTGTCGTAGCCGGCGGCGCGCAGCCGCTCCATCCGCGCCTCGGTGAAGTACTGATAGCGGTCGCGAATCTCGACCGGAGTGTCGACAAAGTCGATTTGGGGCTCACGCCCCTGTGCGCGATAGACGGCGGCGGCGAGCTCGGCGAAGCTCCGCGCCGCGCCGCTGCCGATGTTGAACAGCCCGCTCACCGCCGGCTGGTCGTAGAGCCAGAGCATCATGTCGACGCAATCGCGGACATAGACGAAGTCGCGGCACTGGCCGCCATCGGGCACGTCGGCGCGGTGCGAGCGGAAGAGGCGCGCCGGTTGGCCTTGCGCCGCGCGCTGATAGAGCTGCACGGCGACGCTGCGCTGGCCGCCTTTGTGATACTCGTTGGGGCCGTAGACGTTGAAGAATTTGAGGCCCGCCCATTGCGGCGGCTGCTTGGCAGGTTGAGTCGCAAGCCGGGCGACGTGGCGGTCGAAGAGATGTTTCGACCAGCCGTAGGCGTTGAGCGGCCGCAGCCGCGCCAGCGCCGCCGGGTCGGCATCGTCGTCGAAGCCCGCCGAGCCGTCGCCGTAGGTCGCCGCCGACGAGGCGTAGATGAAGCGCGTCTCGCTGTCGGCGCACCATTCCCAGAGCCGCTGCGGCAGCGTGAAATTGACGGCGATGATGAGGTCCGCATCGGTCTCCGTCGTCGCCGAGATGGCGCCGAGATGGAAGATGATGCCGATCTCGCGCCGATGCCGCTCGAGGAAGTCGAACAGCGCTTCCGGCGGCAGCAGCGCCGCGAGCCGGCGCTTGCCGAGGTTGCGCCACTTGTCGTCGCGGCCGAGCCGGTCGCAGACGACGAGATCCGCCTCGCCGCGCTCCTCGAGCGCCGCAACCAAATTCGAGCCGATGAAGCCGGCGCCGCCGGTGACGACGATCATCTGAAGGGCGGTTTATAGGCGCCGGCGGCGGCGCGTCAAATGTTAGCCGGGGGCTGGGCGCGGTCGAATTCGGCTGGGCCGCGGCCCATATCTATGCTAGCCGGAAGCATTCCGGAGCCTTTTTTTCGCGAGGAGGCAAGCCGCCATGCAAAGCGAGAACCGCCTGTTCGACGATCTCGCCCGTGTCGCGACGGGCGCCCTCGGCGCGCTCACCGGCGTGCGCGACGAGCTCGAGACCCGGATGCGCGATCAGTTCGAGCGCATCCTGAGCCGCATGAATCTCGTCCGGCGTGAGGAGTTCGAAGCGGTGCAGGCGATGGCCGCCAAGGCGCGCGCCGAGCAGGAAGCGCTGGCGGCGCGCGTCGCCGCGCTCGAGGCGCGGCTCGAGGCCGGGGCGACGGCGGAGCCGCCGCGCCCTCAGGCGCGCCCCTTGCGCTCGCGTGCGCCGATGCGCAAGCCGAAGCCAACCGAGCCGATGTGACGGGGGTTTGTGGATAACTCCGGGCTTGCGCGGCATCGTCCTCTTTGGCAGGCTACATCTTGTGGTGAGCGGAAGTCGCCCACACAACATGCCGCGGATCACCCGGGTTGGCCCCCAGGAGGCTCAATGACTGCTTTGTCGCTCGAGACCGCCGTGATCGCCGCCAACCCGATCGACCTCGTCGAGGAGATCGTCCAGGCGAATGAATGGGCGCATGACCGCGCCAGCGACGAGGAGCTGGTGGTCGAGATCACCGGCCGCTGGTGCGATTACCGGCTCCTCTTCGTCTGGCAGCGCGAGATCAACGCGCTGCACTTCACCTGCGCCTTCGAGATGAAGGTGCCGAAGGCGCGGCGCGGCGCCGTCTTCGAGCTGCTGGCGGTGGTGAACGAGCGGCTGTGGCTGGGGCATTTCGATCTCACCGCCGAGATGCAGTCGCCGGCCTTCCGCCAGGGCGTGCTGCTGCGCGGCGCCAGCGGCGCCAGCGTCGAGCAGATCGAGGATCTCGTCGACATCGCCGTCAGCGAGTGCGAACGCTTCTATCCGGCGTTTCAGCTCGTCGTCTGGGGCGGCAAGCCGGCGGAGGAAGCGATCGCGGCGGCGATGATCGACCCCGTGGGCGAGGCGTGAGCGAACCCGCGGCGCCGACAGTTCCGGCGCTGCTGCTCGTCGGCTGCGGCAAGATGGGAGGGGCGCTGCTCGCCGGCTGGCTTGAGCGCGCCCTGGCAAGCCGCTTGGTCGTGGTCGAACCGGGCCCCGGCGCTGCCGCTTTCGCCGGCCGGCCGGGCGTCGAGCTGCTGAGCGACGCCGCGGGGCTCGCCGCGGATTTCCGCCCGTCGGCCGTCGTGCTCGCGGTGAAGCCGCAGGCGATGGCCGAGGTCCTGCCACCCTATCGCCGCTTCGCCACGCGGGGCGCGCTCTTCCTCTCGATCGCCGCCGGCAAGACGCTCGGCTTCTTCGCCCGCGCGCTGGGCGAGGCGGCTGCGGTCGTCCGCGCCATGCCGAACACGCCGGCAGCGATCGGGCGCGGCATCGCCGTCGCTTGCGCCAGTCCGAGCGTGGCGCCGGAGCAGCGCCGCACGGCCGAGCGCCTCCTCGCCGCGGTCGGCGAGGTCGGTTGGGTCGAGGACGAGGCGCTGCTCGACGCCGTGACCGCGCTGTCGGGTAGCGGGCCCGCTTATGTCTTCCTGCTGATCGAATGCCTCGCCGAAGCCGGGGTCGCCGCTGGCTTGCCCCCGGCGCTGGCGGCGCGGCTCGCCCGGGCCACCGTCGCCGGAGCGGGCGAGCTGGCGCGGCTCTCCGCCGAAAGCGCCGCGGCGCTGCGCGAGAACGTCACCAGCCCCGGCGGCACCACGCGCGCCGCGCTCGACGTGCTGATGGCGCCCG
>DASQSR010000354.1:0-10106 GCA_035642295.1 Allostellaceae bacterium
CGCCACTCCGCCATGTCGTGGCCATAGGCGGCGCGGAGCTGGTCCAAGGCCCGCTGCAGCGAGGCCGAGAGCTGGTCGGCGCAGCTCTCTCCCTGCGGCGCCGGGCGGTCGTCGCACCATTCGGGATGCTTGGTCAGAACCAGGCGGATGGTGTCGGGATGCATGCCCCAGTAATCCTCGAAAGCGCCGCCGAGCCGGTCGGCGAAGAGCGTGCGGTTGAGCTCGCGCAGCCAGGCGGCGAAAAGCAGCGGCGCGACCGCGTCGCGGTCCATCCGGTCGTCCCAGGCGGCAAGGCGCTTCAGCGCCTCGGCGGCGAGCGGCGAGGGCGGCTTGATCGCCAGCATCAGCGGCAGCAGATCCTTCGCCATGAGCGACAGGGTGTCGGCCTGGATCGCGGCCGAGGCCGCGGGCGACTGCAGCGGCGTCTTGTCGAGCAGCGCGTTGATGCGCAGCGCGCGGTTGGGGATGTCCCAGCCGCGGCCGAGGAAATAGGGATAGCTGTCGGGCACGATCTTGTTGTTGGCGCTGACGACGCGGCCGCTCGGCGGGTTGAAGGCGCTGGGGAGGGCATCGAAGGGAATGTAGCCCTTCCAGTCATACTCGCCGCTCCAGCCCGGCGCCGGCAGCCAGCCATCGCCCTTGCCGCGGATCGGAACGCGCGCGGGCGCGAAGAAGCCGATATTCCCGTCGACATCGGCATAGACCATGTTCTGCTCCGGCGCGACGAAGTCGCGCAGCGCGGCGCGGAACTCGTCCCAGTTGCGCGCGCGGTTCATGCTCCAGAGCGCTTGCGGCGTCCGATCCTCGCCTTCTAGGAACGTCGCCTCGAGCGCCAGGACGGTGCCGCTGGCGGCGGCCTCGGCATAGGGGCCGCCGAGATCGGAGACCACCGGCCCGTGGCGCGTCTCGCGCAAGGTGAAGGTCACGGGCTTGCCGCCGCGCACCAGGATCTGCTCCTGCCGCGTCGTAAACGGCGCGCTGCCGCCGGGAGTGAGATAACGCGTGGGATCGGCGGGATCGACGCGCTCGATGAAGAGATCTTCGACGTCGCTGTCGGTATTGGTGAAGCCCCAGGCGATGCGCTGATTGTGGCCGAGCACGACGAAAGGCTCGCCCGCCGCGGTGACCCCGGCGAGCTTCGTCGTCGGCGTCGCGATGCGCGCCAAATACCAGAAGCTCGGCGCGGAGAGGCCGAGATGCGGGTCATTGGCGAGGAGCGGCTTGCCCGAGAGGCTGTGCTTGCCGTCGACGACCCAGTTGTTCGAGGCGAAGGCCGGGCCGACGAGAGATGGCAGCGCGTCCTCGATGGCGCCGAGCGGCAGGTCCTTCAGCAACCCGGCGGCGCTGCTCACCGCGATCGGCCCGTCGCCGGGATAAGGGGGGAAGAGCACCTGCAGCTCCGCCGGCGTGAGGCGCTGAGCAAGGCGCGCATGCAGCAGCTCGCGGCGGAAATTGCCGGCGAGCTGCAGCGCCACGAGCTTGCCCCAGGCGAGCGAATCCGCCGGCTTCCACGGCTCGGGCGTGGCGTTCAGCAGATAGTATTCCGCCGGCAGCGCGCCGCGGCGATGGGCGAGGTAGGCATTGACGCCGGCGGCATAGGCGTCGAGCGCGGCGCGCAGCTCGGGCGAGAGCGCGGCATATTGCCGCTCGGCCGCGCGGTAGAGGCCGATGGTGCGCACGAAGCGGTCGAAGGGCAGCGTCGCGGGGCCGAACCATTCGGACAGCCGCCCGGCGACGGCGTGGCGCATCAGGTCCATCTGGAAGAGACGGTCCTCGGCGTGGACGAAGCCGAGGGCGAAGGCGGCGTCGCGGTCGCTGGCGGCGGTGATGGTGGGGATGCCGCGGGCATCGCGCGCAATGCTGACCGGCGCCCCGAGCCCCGCGAGGGCGAGGCGGCCCTCATGGACGGGGAGCGACGAGCGCAGCCACAGCAGCGGCGCCGCGACCAGGACGACCGGCAGGAGCAGGAGCAGGCGAAGCAGCCAACGCCTCATCCCGCTGCTCCGCGCCGACGCTCCGGCTCAGCCCAGATTGAGGATGATCGTCTTCTTCTGGGTGAAATGCTCCAGCATCGCTTCGAGCGACGCCTCCTTGCCGAGCCCCGAGTGCTTGACGCCGCCATAGGACATGTTCGCCTGTACCACCAGGTTCTGGTTCACCTGCACGAGGCCGGCCTGGAGGCGCTGCGTCGCATCGAGCGCGGTCTTCAAGTCGCGCGTCCAGATGGTGGCGGCGAGCCCGTACTCGCTGTCGTTCGCCTGGCGCAGCGCGTCCTCGTAATCGCTGAACTTGATGATGCAGGTGACGGGACCGAAGATCTCCTCGCGGCAGAGCCTGTTGTCGTTGGCGATGCCGGTGAAGATCACCGGCTGGACGAAATAGCCGCGGGCGAGCTTCTGATCCGCCGGCATCTTCGAGCAGCGCAGCGCGGCGGCGCCCGCGGTGCCCTCGCCGAGCTTGATGTAGCTCTGCACCTTGTCGAATTGCTGCCGGGAGATGATCGAGCCGATGTCGGTCGCCTCGTCGAGCGGATCGCCCATCTTCATCGCGTCGACCTTGGCCTTGAGGCGGGCGACGAAGGCGTCGTGGATCGTGTCCTGGACGAAGATGCGGCTCGCCGCGGTGCAGCTCTGGCCCTGGCGGGTGAAGCGCATGCCGATGACCGCGCCGTCCACCGCCTTCTCCAGATCGGCATCGCCCATGACGATCATCGGGCTCTTGCCGCCGAGCTCGAGCGTCACCGGGATGAGCTTCTGCGAGGCCATCTTGTAGACGAGCTTGCCGGTCTCGACCGAGCCGGTGAAGGTGACCTTGCCGACGCCCTTGTGCTCGACCAGCGGCGCGCCGCAGCCCGGACCGTCGCCGGAGAGGATGTTGAGAATGCCGGGCGGCAGCACCTGGTTCATGATCTGGCAGGCGCGCAGCACGGCAAGCGGCGCCTCTTCGGCCGACTTCACCACCACGGCATTGCCGGCGACGAGCGCCGGCGCGATCTTCAGCGCCATCAGCAGCAGCGGCACGTTCCAGGGAATGATGGCGCCGACGACGCCGATCGGCTCGCGCTGGGTGATGGTGAGCATGCCCGGCTTGAACGGCACGCTCTCGCCCTTGAGCTCGGAGCCGAGCCCGCCATAGAAGACGAGAACATCGGCGAAGACGCCGGCTTCGACCCGGCTCTCGGTGCGGATCGCCTTGCCGGTCTCGAGCGTGATGAGGCGCGCGATTTCCTCGACATGATCGCCAAGGAGGCGGCCGCACTCCTGCACCATGCGCCCGCGCTCGCGCGATGCCAGCTTCGCCCAGGCCTTCTGCGCCTGCGCCGCCGCCTTCACCGCGACGTCGACATCGGGCGCGGTGCCTTCGGCGGCATCGGCGACATGCTCCTGCGTTGCCGGGTTCACCACCTTGAAGGTGCGCCCCGTCACCGCCGGCACCAGCGTGCCGTCGATCAGCAGCTTGTTCGACAGCTCCCGCGCCAGCGCGCGCGGGTCGAGCACGGGCTCAAGCCGGTTCTGCAGCATCGGTTCCTCCCTCGGACCTGGCGAAATCTGCGGCGGTTATAGCCCGGCGCCCGGTCGATGGCGAGAGTCCGGGGCGCGCCGCAGGGTTGCGAAGAGAAGTGCGACGATCCCTGCGCGCGCTATCCCTCGAGCCCCAGCTCCTTGAGCAGCTTGGCGCGGTCGGCGTCGAGCGCCGGCGCCGGCGGGCGCGTCGGCGGATCGGGAAACGCGGAGAGCTTCAGCGGGTTGCCGGCGAGCTTCAGCGTGCCGGCGACGGGGTCCTCGACGGTGATCAGCATGTTGCGCGCTTCAACCTGCGGGTGGGCGAGCGCCTGCGGCACGTTGTTGATGGGACCGCAGGGGATGCCGGCGCGCCCGAAGCGCTCGATCCAGGCGGCGGTCGGCGCCTGCTTGAGCTCGCTCTCGATCGCCTGCTTCAGCGCCGGCTCGTTCTGGTTGCGCAGGTCGTTGGTCTTGTATTCCGGCGCGGCGGCAAGATCGGGGCGGCCGAGGGCGGCGCAGAGCTTGTGGAAGAGGCCGTCATTGCCGGCGGCGACGATCATCGCGCCGTCCGCGGTGGCGAAGGCCTCGAACGGGGTGATCGAGGGATGGCGCGCGCCGAGGGGCCCCGGCACCTGGCCGGTCACGGTGTAGCGCATGATCGCGTTCTCGAGCAGCGCGAGCTGGCAGTCGAACATGCCGATGCGCACCGGCGGCTGGCCGGGATGGCCGGTGATGCTCATGATGCCGCCGAGGCCCTGCACCACCATGTCGTAGGCGGGCTGGTTGGCATAGGGGCCGGTATGGCCAAAGCCCGAGGCCGCAGCGTAGATGAGGCGCGGATAGCGGCGGTGCAGGCTCTCCCAGCCATAGCCGAGCTTCTCCATCGTTCCCGGGCGGAAATTCTCGACGACGACATCGGCCTTGGCGAGGAGCGCCTCGAAGATGCGCTTGTCGGCCGGAGCCTTGAGGTCGAGCGCGATCGACTCTTTGCCGCGGTTGATCGAGGCGAAATAGGTCGAGCGGCCCTTGACGAAGGGGCCGTATTCGCGCGCGTCGTCACCTTTGCCGGGCGCCTCGACCTTGATGACGCGGGCGCCGAGCTCGGTCATCAGGAAGGTGCAATAGGGCCCCGCGAGAATGCGCGAGAGGTCGACGACGGTGATGCCGGAAAGCGGGCCCTGGGCGGCCATTGCGGATGAACCTCGCTGCGGGACGGGACCAACCGTCTTTAGCGCAGGCCCTGGTCACCGGCAATCGCCGGTTCGCCGCAGAATCCCTCAGCCGGGACTCATGGTCGCTGCTGCATCTCGAGGCGGGCGACAAGCTCGGCGCAGCTGTCCTTGTCGATCATGGCCGGCGTGCCGCAAAACTCACAGGTGAAGAAGGTGTTTTGCTGCACCCAGGCGACGGACTTGACCGTCGTCTTCCGGCAATGCGGGCAAGTGAGCGGGATTTCGCTGATCATCAGGCGGACAGCCCCCGATCCTCGCGCGGCTCGCGCGCCGAGCGATCATGAACGGCCATCGTCGCGAAAGGTTCATTTCTTGGCGGGCGAAGGACCGCCGGCGAGATCCATCTGGTAGGTGATCCACATCGTCCGCTGGGCATGCCGGTCATAGACACCGCGGGCGCGATAGTTGTTGTCGGCGGTGAGCCAGCGGATGAGCGTCCAGCCGCGCTGGCGGCCGATCTCGCCCATCGCCTCCAGCAGTCGGTCGGCGAGTCCGCTGCCACGCAACCGCGGATCGACGAAGAGGTCGTCGAGAAAGCCGGCGGTGGTGCCGGTGAGCGGGCGCGGCATCGGGCGAAAATGGGCGAGGCCGACGACGCTGCCATCGGCCGTCCGGGCAAGCAGCGCCTCGAGCGGATGAGCGGGATCGACCAGCCAGCGCCACACCCGCCCGGCGATGTCGTCGTTCATCGGCATCTTGTAGAACGTGGCGTAGCCTTCGTAGAGCCGGCGCCAACCGGCGAAATCCTCGGCGCGCGGCGGCGCGATGGTGACCTCTTCCATGGCGGCTTGATCCCTGCGGCGAGCTGGGCGATGGTCGGCCGAGCTAACACGGGATTTTGCGTCATGTCCATGGTTCCCCGAAGCCTTGCCTCCCTCGGGCCGCACGGCTTCCATCGCTTGGCCTATTGGGAATGGCCGGGGCCGCAAGGCGCCGGAACCGTGATCTGCGCCCATGGCCTCACCCGCAACGGCCGCGATTTCGATATGCTGGCCGCGGCGCTCTCGGCGCGGTTCCGGGTGATCTGCCCCGATTTTCCCGGCCGCGGCAGCAGCCCCTGGCTCGGCGAGTCCGCCGACTACACCTATGCGCTCTACCTCTCCGACATGGCGACGCTCATCGCCCGGCTCGACTGCGAGCGGGTCGACTGGATCGGCACCTCCATGGGCGGCCTCGTCGGCCTTCTCCTGGCAGCGCAACCCGGGACGCCGATCCGCCGCTTCGTCATCAACGATATCGGCCCGCTCATCGCCCGCGAAGGCATGGAGCGCATCGCGACCTATGTCGGCCGCGACCCGAGCTTTCGCGATCTCGCGGAGCTGGAGGCGGCGCTGCGCCAGGTCGCCGCTTCCTTCGGGCCGCTCACCGACGCGCAATGGCGGCATCTCGCCGAGATCAGCACGCGGCGCAAGGCCGACGGCACGCTGGGCTTTGCCTATGATCCCGGGATCGGCGACGCCTTCCGCGCCGCGGTGCCGCCCGTGGATGTCGATCTCTGGCCGCAATGGGATGCGATCGCCTGTCCCACCCTGGTGCTGCGCGGCGCGCAGTCGGACCTGCTGCGGGCCGCCGATGCACAGGCGATGACGCGCCGCGGCCCCAAGGCGAAGCTGGTGGAATTTCCCGGCATCGGCCATGCGCCGGCGCTGATGGCCGAGGATCAGATCGCGGTCATCCGCGACTTCCTCCTCGGTTGAACCGCGCCCGCGGCTGATCCCGACCGCGCGAGACAGGGCTGGGGCTCGGAGCACCGCCATGGAGCCGCCAGAGCCATCTCAGAGTGAGCTTACCGGCTATCTCGCGCCCGAGGGCCATGTCGAGGATCTCCTGGCCGAGCTGGGCCCGGCGGTGCGCCAGGTGGTGGGCCGGCTGGTGCTGGCGGAAGGGCCGCCGCGCCCCGCCGCCTGGGTTGCCAATCTCTGGTACGAGCCGCAGGCGATCGCCATTCAATCGATCGGCGATGCCGCACAGAAGTTGCGCGCGATCCAGCGCAATTGGGCGCTCTATTCCCATGCCCATCATCGCCGCGCCGCGCTCATCGCCGAGCGGCTGCCGAAGGTCTCGGCCAAGCCTCTGGTCTTCGGCGCGCCGGCGCCCACCGCGCCGCTCGGCTCGTGGACGCTGCTCGACGCCAACACGCTGCTGGCGGCGAGGCGCTGCTCCAGTCCTTTTCCCCATGGCGAGGTGAGCTTCGTCGAGGACCGCACGGCGCCGCCGAGCCGGGCCTATCTCAAACTCTGGGAACTCTTCACTCTTATGGGGGAGCGGCCGCGTCCGGGCGAGCTGTGCCTCGACCTCGGCAGCAGCCCCGGCGGCTGGACCTGGGTGCTGCAGAGCCTCGGCGCGCGGGTGATCAGCGTCGACAAGGCGCCGCTCGATCCGCGCATCGCGGCGCTCCCCGGTGTCGAGGTGCGGCGGGAGAGCGCCTTCGCATTGGAGCCAAAAAGGGTCAGCGGGATAAATTGGCTGTTCTCGGACGTTGTTTGTTATCCACGCCGGCTTCTGACGCTCGTCGAGCGCTGGCTCGCTGCGGGGAACTGTCGCCGTTTTGTCTGTACCGTCAAGTTTCAAGGGCCTACCGACCATGAAACCGCCCGCAGCTTCGCCGCCATTCCCGGCTCCCGCCTCCTCCATCTCCACCACAACAAGCACGAGCTGACATGGATACGCTCGAGCTGAGCCGAGCCGAGGCCCCGGCGCGGGCGATGTTCCTGTTCCCGCCTTTCGTGCCGCGGGCGCCGTGGTGGGGCGGCGACCTGCAGACGCTGAGCAATTTCTTCTTCCGCCGCTGTGCCGATCTCACCCCCTATGCGACCGAACGCCTCACCCTGCCGCTCGGCGACGGCGATCGGCTCCTGGCGGCGCTGACGCGGCCGCGGAGCGAGGCGAAGCCGGCGCGGCCGCTGGTCGTCCTCGTGCACGGGCTCACCGGCTGCGAAGAGAGCTTCTACCTGTGCAACACCGCGGCCGAGTTGCTGCGCGAGGGTTTCCCGGTGCTGCGGCTCAATCTCCGCGGCGCCGGGCCGTCGCGGCTGTTCTGCCGGCTGCAATATCACGCGGGACGCAGCGAGGATTTCGCCGAGGCGCTGGCGCTGCTGCCGCCGGCGCTGACGAAGGCCGGCGTGGTCGCCATCGGCTATTCGCTCGGTGCCAACATGCTGCTGAAATATCTCGGCGAGCGCGGTCGCAAGGCGGGGCTCAAGGCGGCGGTCTCGGTATCGGCGCCGATCGATCTTGCCGAGACCTCGCGCTGGCTGATGCGGGGCCGGAGCGCGATCTATCAGGGTTATCTCTTGCGCGACATGCGGCAGGAGGCGCTCGCCCCGGGGGCGGAGCTCGCGCTCCATGAACGCGCCGCCATCGGCGAGGCGCGCAGCATCTGGGAGTTCGACCATCGCTTCACCGCGCCGCGCAACGGCTTTGCCGGCGCCGAGGCGTATTACGAGAAGAACGCGGCGCAGCGCTGCCTCGACGACATCAAGGTGCCGACCCTGATCATCTATGCGCTCGACGATCCCTGGATTCCCGCCACCGCCTATCGTGCCCATGACTGGCGGCGGAATTCCTATCTGCTGCCGCTGCTGGCGGCGAGCGGCGGCCATGTCGGCTTCCAGGGCCGCAACACCCGCGTCGCCTGGCACGACCTCTGTATCTCCGCCTTCCTGGCGAAAGTGTGAGTCCTAGGGAGTCGTCAGTCGTCAGTGATCAGTTTTCAGTAGGCAACTGACGACTGAGAACTGACAACTGAGGACTGAAAACTCAGCCCGCCTTCAGCTCCCGGGCGGCGCCCAGGGCGGCGTAGGTCAAAATGCCGTCGGCGCCGGCGCGCTTGAAGCCGAGGAGCGTCTCCAGCATCACCGAGGGATCGAGCCAGCCGCGCTCGACGGCACCCACCAGCATCGAATACTCGCCGCTCACCTGATAGGCGAAGGTCGGGACGCCGAAGCGCTCCTTCACCCGGCGGATGACGTCGAGATAGGGCAGGCCCGGCTTCACCATCACCATGTCGGCGCCTTCGGCGAGATCGAGCGCGACCTCGCGCAGCGCCTCGTCGCCATTGGCGGGGTCCATCTGATAGGTGCGCTTGTCGGCCTTGCCGAGCGAGGATTTGGAGCCGACGGCGTCGCGGAAGGGGCCGTAGAAGGCGGAAGCATATTTCGCCGCATAGGACATGATGCGGACGCGCTCGAAGCCTTTGGCGTCGAGCGCGTCGCGGATGGCGCCGACGCGGCCGTCCATCATGTCCGAGGGCGCGATCACGTCGCAGCCGGCTTCCGCCTGCACCAGCGCCTGGCGGCAGAGGATCTCGACCGTCTCGTCATTGGCGACGTCGCCGTCGCTGAGAACGCCGTCATGGCCATGGGTGGTGAAGGGATCGAGCGCGACGTCGCAGAGGATGCCGAGGCCGGGCAGCGCCTGCTTCACCGCGCGCACGGCACGACAGACGAGGTTCTCGGGGTTGACCGCCTCGGCGCCGTCGGGCGTCTTGAGGGCGGCTGGTGTCGCCGGGAAGAGGGCGATGAGCGGAATGCCGAGCGCCGCGGCTTCGCCGGCGGCATCGATCAGCGCCGGAATCGACAGGCGATCGACGCCCGGCATGGACGCGATCGGCGCGCGCGCCGCTTTCTCGTCATGGACGAAGACCGGCCAGATGAGGTCGGCCGAGGTCAGAACGTTCTCCGCCACCAGGCGGCGCGACCAGCCGTCGCGGCGGTTGCGGCGGAGGCGGAGGCGCGGATAGGCGCCGAGCGGCTGAGAGGGAGAGCGGGTCACGAGGCGGCCTCGGAGGGGGACGCAAGTGGCCGGAATGATAGGCCCGCCCCCTCACGGTGACAACCCGATGACAGGCACCATTCCAGCCATGCGCGGGTGCCGGTTGAGGCGCGGCGGCGGTGCGGGCAGAATGGGGCAGCGCCGCGCGCCTGGCGTTCAAGGAAGTCCCCGGGAGGAGTGGAACCATGTCCGATCCGACGCTGCGCAGCGGCATTTTCCTCGCGCCCTTCCATCCGACCGAGGAGGATCCGACGCTGGCCATCCGCCGCGACCTCGAGCTGGTCGAATGGCTCGACCGGCTCGGCTATGAGGAGGCGTGGATCGGCGAGCATCATTCGGCCGGGTTCGAGATCATCTCCTCGCCGGAGATCTTCATCGCCGCGGTGGCGGAGCGGACGAAGCGCATCAAGCTCGGCACCGGCGTCGTGTCGCTGCCCTACCACAACCCGCTGATGACGGCGAACCGCATCATTCAGCTCGATCACATGACGATGGGCCGCATCATGTTCGGCGCCGGACCCGGGCTCCTCGCCTCCGACGCGATGATGCTCGGCATCGAGCCGATGCAGCAGCGCGACCGCATGATGGAAGCGCTCGA
>DASQSR010000355.1:0-11024 GCA_035642295.1 Allostellaceae bacterium
GTCGCCGTGGCAGGTCGTGCTGGTCGGCGACATGTGCTACGAGCGGCCGCTTGCCGAGCGGCTGACGCTCTGGCTTCGCCGGCTTGCCGACGCGGGCGCGCTGGTCCTGCTGGGCGATCCCGGCCGCGCCTATCTGCCGCAGTCGGGGCTCCTCGAACTCGCCCGCTACACCGTGCCGACACCGCTCGACCTCGAGGACCGGACGACGCGCGACGGCGTGGTGTGGCAGCTCACCGGCGGCACGGCCGTGGACGGCCTTAGCCGTTCTCCTCGATGATGCGGAAGCGGACCAGCGCGTCATCGATGGTGGCGCGGGCGCGCGCCTGCCACACCACATGCGCCTCGTCATAGCTGGCGAACGGCCCGTGCCGCTCCTCGCGCGTGCCCGCCGCCAGACGCTCGAAACGCGCATCGGCATATTCGCCGCCGACCACCCAGAACCGTGCCATGGCTTCGCCCCGTCGCAGGTGCCGCGGCGCAAGTGGCCCGCCGCAGCGCTGCGACCTATAGTGCGCCGACCGCGGTCGAGACAAGGTTGTCCATGCCTTATGCGTCGCTTCGCGATTTCATCGCCCGGCTGGAGGCGGAAGGACGGCTGGTGCGCGTCACGGCGCCGGTCTCGCCGGTGCTGGAGATTACCGAGATTCACACGCGCCTTCTCGCCGAAAAAGGTCCGGCGGTGCTGTTCGAGAACGTCATGCGCGAGGATGGCGGCCGCTATGACATGCCGGTGCTCACCAATCTCTTCGGCACGGTGGAGCGCGTCGCCTGGGGCATGGACCGCGAGCCCCGCGCTCTGCGCGAGATCGGCGAGACGCTCGCCTTCCTGAAGCAGCCGGAGCCCCCGGGCGGCTGGCGCGAGGCGCTGGAGATGCTGCCGCTGCTGCGGACCGTGCTGGCGATGAAGCCGAAGACAGTGGCGAGCGCGCCCTGCCAGGAGATCGTGCTCACCGGCAGCGAGATCGACCTGGCGCGGTTCCCGATCCAGACCTGCTGGCCGGGCGAACCGGCGCCGCTCATCACCTGGCCGCTGGTGGTGACGAGGGGCCCCGGCGAACGGCGCGAGGACGACTACAATCTCGGCATCTACCGCATGCAGGTCACCGGGCGCGACACCACCTTGATGCGCTGGCTGAAGCATCGCGGCGGCGCGCAGCATCATCGCCGCTGGGCGGCGGAGCGGCGCGATCCGCTGCCGGCGGCGGCGGTGATCGGCGCCGATCCCGGCACCATCCTCGCCGCGGTGACGCCGGTACCGGACACGCTGTCGGAATACCAGTTCGCGGGGCTGCTGCGCGGCCGCAAGGTCGAGCTGGTGCCGTGTCGCACCGTGCCGCTCAAAGTGCCGGCGCAGGCGGAGATCGTGCTCGAAGGCCATGTCGCGCTCGACGAGGATGGCGAGGAAGGCCCCTATGGCGACCATACCGGCTACTACAATGCGGTCGAGCGCTTTCCCGTGTTCCGCATCAGCGCCATCACCATGCGCCGCGATCCGCTCTATCTCTCGACCTTCACCGGCCGCCCGCCGGACGAGCCCTCCGCGCTGGGCGAGGCACTCAACGAAGTCTTCATCCCGCTGCTGCAGCAGCAATTCCCGGAAATCGTCGATTTCTGGCTGCCGCCCGAGGGCTGCTCCTACCGCATCGCCGTGGTATCGATGCGCAAGGCCTATGCCGGCCACGCCAAGCGGGTGATGATGGGCGTCTGGTCGTTCCTGCGCCAATTCGTCTATACCAAATTCGTCATCGTCGTCGACGACGATATCGACGCGCGCGACTGGAAGGACGTGATGTGGGCGATGGCGACCCGCATGGACCCGGCGCGCGATATCACCGTGGTCGAGAACACCCCCATCGACTATCTCGACTTCGCCTCGCCCGAATCGGGCCTCGGCGGCAAGATCGGCCTCGACGCCACCAACAAGCTCCCGCCGGAGACGCGGCGCGACTGGGGCAGGAAGCTGCGCATGAGCGAGCAGGTGATCGCCGAGGTGACGGCGAAATGGACGAGCTACGGCCTGCCGGGGACGGGGAAGCCGATCTGGAAGTGAAGTTTGGGGGCTCGCCGGAACCGTGCGGCTCCCGCGGTTGCTTTGCAACCGCTGACGCCGCCGCGGATAACTCGCTCTGCGAGTTATCCGCGCGCCATCAACCGGTCGATTTCGTCTTGGGCGAGGTCGGGGCTGCCGGGGATTTCGACGGTGAGGCGGATCGGCTCGCGCGGCTCGCCGTCCGTGGTCGCGGCGCCGCTGTGCTCCACCATGTGCTCCAGCATGTGATCGAGCGCGCGGAGCTGATGGACGGCGCGGCGAATGCGCTGGCTGGTGAGGTCCTGGAAGCTGCAGGCCTCGAAGATGGCGTTGACCTGTGCCAGGATCTCGACCTTGCCGTCCGGCCGCCCAGCGGCATCGCGGATCGCCTCAGCGGCGCTGAGAATACGGTTCGCGGCGACGTCCGTGGCCTCGACCACGGCCTCGAGCTCGACCCCCGAGCTGCGCGTCGCCGCCGCCGGCAGTGCCACGACGCGGGAGAGCTGCTGATGCATGCGCTGCAGCTGCTGGGTGAGATGGGTCTCGCTGAAGTCGACCATCTCGACCGTGGCGTGTATCTCGGTGCTGAGCTCGGCGATGCGGCGGTCGACGAAGCGGCGAAGCTCGTCGAAGAGGCCGCCGATCTCGGTGCGCACCGCCTCCTGCACCAGCTGCGGCAGGCCAGCGCCTGGCTCGCCGTCCATGAAACTACCCTCGACTGCCCGTCCTCCCTGAGCGGAAGACGACGGCACTCTGCACCGGCGGAACTTAAGCCCGCGTTAAGCGCGCCGTTATTCCGGCAGCGGAATAAGCTCGCTGTCGCCGATGATGGGAGCGAAGCGGCCGGCGCGCCAATCGGCCTTGGCGGCTTCTATGCGCTCCTGCGAACTCGAGACGAAGTTCCACCAGATGTGTCGCGGCCCGTCCATAGGCTCGCCGCCAAGCAGCATCAGCCGCGCGCCCTCCGGCGCGGTGACGGTGATAGCCGCGTTGGGACGGAACACCAGCAGCTGACCCGCAGGGTAGCGCTCGCCGCCGATGTCGATGCTGCCCTCGATGATATAGGCGCCCCGCTCCTCGTGCTCCGCCGGAAGCGCAAGGCGTGCGCCCGCATCGAGCGCCGCATCGGCATAGAACATGGGCGAGAACACCTCGACCGGCGAGCGCTTGCCGGCAAAGCTGCCGGCGATGAGCCGCACCTGCTTGCCCTCGCCTTCGATGAGCGGCAGCGTCGCCCGCACGTGATGAGCGAAGGCGGGCGCGGTTTCCTCGTCGCGCGCCGGCAGCGCCACCCAGGACTGGATGCCGGCGAGGCGCTGCGGCTTCTGCCTCAGCGCGGTATCGCTGCGCTCGGAATGAGCGATGCCGCGGCCGGCGGTCATCCAATTCACTTCGCCCGGGCGGATCGGCTGGATGTTGCCGAGGCTGTCGCGGTGGAGGATCTCGCCTTCGAAGAGGTAGGTCACCGTCGCGAGCCCGATATGGGGATGCGGGCGGACATCGAGCCCCCGCCCGGCGGCAAACAGCGTCGGGCCCATGGCATCGAAGAAGATGAAGGGGCCGATCATGCGGCGCCGGGCGAAGGGGAGCAGGCGGCGCACCGAGAAACCGTCGCCGAGGTCGCGCGAGCGCGGCAGGATCGCCATCTCGATGGCTTCGGGCCGCGGCTCGACCGCTTCGCCCTCCGGCGCGGGTTGCCAGCTCATGATTCGCCTCTCCTTCCCCGGCTGGCGCCGGGTCGATGTCGTCGCACGCGCTTGTCGCCTCCGGGCGCCCTTGCTAGCGTGCCGGCACGCGCGCGACGGGAGGCTCTATGCCGGTCATTGACGTTCATACCCATATGCTCAACCGCGAGTGGCTGGAACTGCTGCGCCGCCACGGCAAGCCCCGCTACGAGCTGCGCAAGAGCCTCGATGCCTCCGAAGGTATCTTCCTCGACGGCGCGCCTTTCATGACGCCGCAGCCCGGCCATTTCGACTATGAGCTGCGCCTCAAGGCGATGGACGCGGCCAAGGTCGATCTCGCCATTCTGTCGCTGACCTGCCCCAATGTCTATTGGGGCGGCGAGGCGGTGAGCCACGAAGCGGCGCGCGTCGCCAATGACGACATGGCGCGCGCGCAGCGCGAGTATCCGAGCCGTATCCGCTGGCTGGCCTCGCTCCCTTGGGAATACCCCGACGCGGCGGTCGCCGAGCTGAAGCGCGCCTTGGACCAGGGCGCGGTCGGCGTCATGGTGCTCGCCAACATCAACGGCCGTTCGCTCACCGATCCGCTCTTCGCGCCGGTCTGGCAGGAGATCGACCGCCGCGCGCTGCCGGTGCTGGTGCATCCGACGGCGCCGCCGGGGACGCCCGAGATGGACCTGCGCCAGTACAACCTCATCGCCTCGATCGGCTTCATGTTCGACACCAGCCTCGCCATCGCCCGGATGTGCTTCGACGGCTTTCTCGACCGCTTCCCCAACGTCAAGCTCATCGCCTCCCATGCCGGCGCGGCGCTGCCTTATCTCGTCGGCCGGCTCGACATCTGCTTCGACAACATGAATGCCTGCCGCACGAGGACCGAGACGCAGCCCAGCGACTATCTCCGCCGCATCTATTACGACAGCGTCACCTACCGCCAGGAAGCGCTCGAGCTCTGCATCGCGGTGGGCGGCCCCGATCGCGTGCTCTACGGCTCCGACTACCCGCACAATATCGGCGACATGAAGGGCTGCCTCGCCCGCGTCGATGCGCTGCCCGCGGCGCAGCGCGCGGCGGTGCGCGGCGCCAACGCACAGCGCATCTTCAATCTTTAAACGGGATTCCCGCATGGGCACGGGCTGACACGCGGCCCGGCCGCGCCCATATCGGCTGAACACGCCCGGAAGCAGCGATCGGGGAAGCCATGCCCAAGGAAGACGACCTCAACCAGCTCGGCGATCTCATCGCCAAGGCGCGCCGCGCCGGCGCCGATGCCGCCGACGCCGTGCTCTTCGAAGGCGTCTCGCTCTCGCATGCGCGCCGCCTCGGCCGCACCGAGAAGCTGGAGCGGTCGGAGAGCTACGACCTTGGGTTGCGCGTCTTCATCGGCAGGCGCCAGGCGATCGTCTCCTCGAACGACCGCGCGCCGATGCATCTCGACGGCCTCGTCGAGCGCGCCATCGCCATGGCGAAAGCCGTGCCGGAGGATCCGTTCTGCGGGCTGGCCGAGCCCGGGGAGATCGCGCAGCGCTGGCCCGAGCTCGACATGGTCGATGGCGAGGAGCCGGCGCCCGAGCGGCTGATCGAGCGCGCCGCCGCCGCCGAGGACGCAGCGCGCGCCGTTTCCGGTGTCACCAATTCCGAAGGCGCGGAAGCAAGCTGGGGAAGCTCGCGCGTGGCGCTCGCCGCCTCGAACGGCTTTGCCGGCACCTATGCCGGCACCGGGCATAGCGTCAGCGTCGCGGTGCTCGCCGGCGAAGGCACGGGCATGGAGCGCGACTACGACTACACCAGCGCCGTCCACGCCGCCGATCTGCGCGATCCGTCCGCGGTCGGGCGCGAGGCCGGAACCCGCACCGTCCGCCGCCTCGGCGCGCGCAAGGTGGAGACCTGCCGCGTCCCGGTGGTGTTCGATCCGCGCGTCGCTTCCAGCCTGCTGCGTCACCTCCTCGGCGCCATCAGCGGCCCCGCGGTGGCCCGCGGCACGAGCTTCTTGAAGGAGAAGCTCGGCCAGCGCATCTTTCCCGCCGGCACGACGGTCATCGACGATCCGCACCGGCGGCGCGGGCTGCGCTCCAAGCCGTTCGACGGCGAAGGCATCGCCAATCAGCGCCGCGCGATCATCGAGGACGGCGTCCTCACCACCTGGCTGCTCGATCTCGCCTCGGCGCGCCAGCTGAAGCTCCGAAGCACCGGCCATGCCAGCCGCGGCACCTCCTCGCCGCCGGGACCGGCGCCGACCAATCTCTGGCTCGAGCCCGGACCGGTGACGGCGCAGGAGCTGATCGGCGACATTCCGGCCGGCTTCTACGTCACCGAGCTCATGGGCATGGGCGTCAACGGCGTCACCGGGGATTACAGCCGCGGCGCCGCCGGCTTCTGGATCGAAGGCGGCGCGATTGCCTATCCCGTCAGCGAGGTCACCGTGGCCGGCAACCTCAAGGACATGTTCCAGAACATCACCGCCGCCAACGACCTCGAATTCCGCACCGGTATCGACGCGCCGACGTTGCGCATCGACGGCATGACCGTCGCCGGGGCTTAACCCTCGCGCCTTTACGGCATGACCAGCAGCTGCGGCGTGCGAGCGATGCCGAGTCGCGTGGGAAGGCGGAGCTGGATGTCGCCGTCGAGCTGCACCGCGGCGCCGGCGGGCTCGATCAGCCATACGGACTTGCCCGGCACGACACGGAGGCTGCGGCAATGCCGCAAGATGCCGAGGCTCATCGCCGCCATATAGCCAAGCGCGGCTCTGCGGCCGGCATCGTCGAACACGACGAGGTGGAGCGAGGGTTCATCGAGCCGCGCCGCCGGTGCAAGCACGAAGCGGCCGCCGTAGAAATGTGCCTTGGCGGCGACCAGAGAGGCGCCCATCACCGGCCTGCCGTCGACCTCGCCGCGGTAGAAGCACGGCCGATAATCGCGCAGCCGCCCCAAAATGCTGGCGACATAGGCAAGCTTGCCCGTGCGGCGCTTCAGGGCGAGGTCGAGGTGCTCGACCACGGCGGCGTCGAAGCCGATTCCAGCCATCACCAGAAAGCGGCGCACGCCGCTATCGCTGATCGCCTCGCCGGGCCAGACCGGGCGCGCCGGCCCGAAGGCCGCCATGCGCGCGAGCGCCGCTGCGCGCCGCGGCAGGCCGATCTCGTTGGCGAGCACATTGGCGGTCCCGAGCGGCAGCACGGCGAGCGGCAGCGGCGAGCCGGCCAGCCCGTTCAGCGCCTCGTTGATGGTGCCGTCGCCGCCGGCCACCAGCACGGCATCGACGAGCGCGGGATCGGCGGCACGGGCGATCGTCTCGGCATGGCGCGGCGCGGTGGTCTCGCATAGGGTCGCCCGCGCGCCCAGCGCTTCGAGGTGGAACAGAAAGCGCTCGAGCTTGCGGCGCTTGCGCCGCCCCGATGTCGGGTTGTAGATCACCAGGAGGCGGCGCGCCCGCCCCTCGTTCTTGTCCATCCGCCCTCCCCTCCAGCCTCTTAGCCGACGCCGGCGGCCGCGTCATGCGTCATCTCCGCGCAGGTGCCGGCTCGGGCGGCTTGCTCCGCCGCCCGCTTGCCTATAGAAGCGATCAGACGGGCAGCCGGACCGGGCCGGAGCCGGGCGGCCGGGGCGGCTTGGCCCGGCGCGGCGCCGGCATGCTATGATTGACGGGAAACGAGGGGAAGCATCCCGCTTTGAGCGCTCCAGTCGACCGGCCCACCCCCGAACGAGCCTCGCTCGACGAACTCACTCACAGCACATTTCCCCTGGTGCTTCGCCTGGTGCGCGAATTCGTGCGCCCCTACGCCGGCCGCATGGCCCTGGCCTTCCTCTGCATGGGGTTGATGGCCGGAGCCACGGCGGCCAATGCCTGGCTGATGCAGCCGATGCTCGACCGCGTGTTTGTCGCCCGTGACGAGCGGCTGCTGCTGGTCATTCCGCTTGCCGTCATCGTGCTGGCGCTGGCGAAGGGCATCGCCAACTATTGGCAATCGGTGCTGATGACCACGGTCGGGCAGCGCGTCGTCGCGGACATCCAGCTGGCGCTGTTCGCACGACTGATGCGCGCCGACATCGCCTATTTCCATGCCAATCCGACCGGCACGCTGATCTCGCGCTTCACCAACGATGCTGGCATGCTGCGCAGCGCCGCGACCACCGTGCTCGCCGGCATCGGCAAGGAGGCGGTGACCGCGGCCTTCCTGGTGGCGCTGATGTTCTACCAGGATTGGGTGCTGGCGCTCGTCGCTTTGGTCGTTTTCCCGATCGCCATCCGCCCGCTGGCGACCATCGGCCGACGCATGCGCCATGTCTCCGCCAACACCCAGAACGAGGTTGGCCAGTTCACCACGCTGCTCGACCAGACCTTTCAGGGCGCACGCCACGTCAAAGCCTATGGCATGGAGGCCTATGAGACGGAGCGCGCCGGGCGCATCATCGAGCGGCTCTATCAGCTGGTCGAACGCGCGCAGCGCATCCGCGCGGTGGCATCGCCCCTGATGGAGGCGCTGGGCGGCGTCGCCGTGGCGCTGGTGATCCTCTATGGCGGCCACGAGGTGATCAGCGACGCGCGCAGCCCGGGCGCATTCTTCTCTTTCGTCACTGCGCTGCTGCTGGCCTATCAGCCGATGAAGGTGCTGGCCGGCCTCAACGCCAATCTCCAGGAAGGCCTCGCCGCCGCGCAGCGGATATTCACCGTGCTCGATGTCGAGCCCGAGATCCGCGAGGCGCCCGACGCGAAGCCGCTCGCCGTCAGCGGCGGCGAGATCCGCTTCAGCGACGTGCATTTCGCCTATGCCAACGGCGCCAAGGCGCTCGCCGGCGTCGATCTCCTCGCGCCGGCGGGGAAGACGGTGGCGCTGGTCGGCTCCTCGGGCGCTGGCAAGTCGACGATCCTCAATCTCGTGCCGCGCTTCTACGACGTGGCGTCGGGGGCGGTGACAATCGACGGAACGGACGTGCGCCGGGCGACGCTCGCGAGCCTGCGCGGCGCCGTCGCCCTGGTAAGCCAGGAAGTGACCCTCTTCGACGACACGGTGCGCGCCAACATCGCCTATGGCCGCTTCGGCGCGAGCGAGGCGGAGATCATCGCCGCGGCCAAAGCGGCCGCCGCCGACGACTTCATCCGCGCTCTGCCGCAAGGCTACGAGACGACGGTCGGCGAGCATGGGGTCAAGCTATCCGGCGGCCAACGCCAGCGCCTTGCCATCGCCCGCGCCATGCTCAAGAACGCGCCGATCCTGCTGCTCGACGAGGCGACCTCGGCGCTCGACACCGAGTCGGAGCGGCAAGTGCAGGCGGCGCTGAAGGCGCTGATGCAGGGCCGCACCACGGTCGTGATCGCCCATCGCCTCTCCACCGTGATTGACGCCGACCTCATCCATGTCGTCGATGGCGGCCGCATCGTCGAATCCGGCACGCATACCGAGCTGTTGCGCCACGGCGGCATCTATGCCCGGCTCTATCAGCTGCAATTCGCCGGTCAGGCGCCGCGCGAGACGGCGGCGGCAATGCGCGCGGTGGGAGCCTAGCCTGCGATGGATCGGGCGAAGCGCCTCCTCAGGGCCGAGCCGGTGCGGCGCCTCGCCTGCTGGCTGATTCACCTCTATATCCGTTTCGCCTTCGCCAGTGGCCGCTGGACGGTCGAGGGCGCGGAGATCCCGCGGCAGCTGCGGCACGAGGGGCGGCCCTTCATCCTTGCGTTCTGGCACGGCCGGCTGCTGATGATCCCGATGGCCTGGCAGAACCTGGCGCCGATGCACATGCTGATCTCCGGTCACCGCGACGGCCGCATCATCGCCGATGCCGTGCGCTATTTCGGCATCGACTCCATCGCCGGCTCGTCGAATGCCGGCGGCGGCGCGGCGCTCCGCGCCATGATGCGCCATGTCCGCAACGGCGACTGCGTCGGCATCACCCCGGACGGACCGAACGGGCCGGCGATGCGGGCGACGAGTGGCATCATCGCCGCCGCCAGGCTGGCGCGCGCGCCGATCATCCCGATCACCTATGCGACGCGGCACCGCCGCATTCTCGCCAGCTGGGACCGCTTCCACCTGCCCTTCCCGTTCAGCCGCGGCATCTATCTCTGGGGCGAGCCGATCGCGGTGCCGGCCGAGCTTGACGAGGCCGGGGTCGAGAGCTGGCGTCGCCTCGTCGAGGAGCGCATGATCGCGCAGACGGCCGAAGCCGACCGCCGCGTCGGCCGCGAGGCGACGGCGCCGGGTCTTCTCGGGCGGGACGACCTACGCGCGATGCGCCGCGCCGCGCCGGGAGGAAGCCGATGACGAGCGCGCTGGCGCTTTACCGAGCCGCCACCACCTTGGCGGGGCCGGCCGTGCGGCTCTATCTCCTGGGCCGCCTCGCCCGCGGCAAGGAGGACGGGGCGCGCCTCGGCGAGCGCTTCGGCCGGGCGAGCCGCAAGCGGCCGGACGGGCCGCTGGTCTGGGTGCATGCGGCGAGCATCGGCGAAGCGGTGTCGATGCTTGCCTTGATCGACGCCGTCACCGCCGAGCGGCCGGCGCTTTCCGTTCTGGTCACCACCGGCACCGTCAGCTCGGCGCGGCTGCTGGCGTCGCGGCTGCCGGCCGAGCGCGCCTTCCACCACTACGTTCCGGTCGACCGTCCGGCGTATGTGCGGCGCTTTCTCGATCATTGGCAGCCGGACCTCGCGCTCTGGGTCGAGTCCGAGCTCTGGCCCAATCTCATCACCGCGACCGCGGCGCGCGACATTCCGCTGCTGCTGATCAACGGCCGCATGTCGCAGCAATCCTTCGACGGCTGGCGGCGCTGGCCGCGCCTCGTCGGCGCGGTGATCGGCGCCTTCGATCTTTGCCTCGCCCAGGACGTCGTCCAGGCGGAGCGGCTGCGCCAGCTCGGCGCCCGCCGCGCCCTCTGCGTCGGCAATCTCAAATCCGCCGCCGGACCGCTGCCGGTGAGCCAATCCGAGCTCGCGAAGCTCGCGGCGCGGGCGGCCGGACGGCCGCTCTGGCTCGCCGCCAGCACGCATGACGGCGAGGAAGAGGCCGCCGCCGAAGCTCATCGCCTCTTGCGCCAGCGCTGGCCCGACCTGCTGACGCTGGTGGTGCCGCGCCACCCCGCCCGCGCCGCCGCAGTCGCGCAGATGCTGCGCAGCCGCGGTCTCTCCGTCGCCCGCCGTTCGCTCGCCGACACCATCACGCCCGAGACCGACATCTATCTCGGCGACACCTTGGGCGAGCTCGGGCTCTTCTACCGCCTTGCCGGCATCGCCTTCATCGGCGGATCGTTGGTGCCGATGGGCGGGCACAATCCGCTCGAGGCGGCACTGCTCGACTGCGCGATCCTGCATGGGC
>DASQSR010000356.1:0-3589 GCA_035642295.1 Allostellaceae bacterium
GCACCGGCGGCTCCGGCCACACCGTTCCGCCCGAGTTCATCCAGGGGCATTTCGTCCGCGGCACGGTTGGGCTCGCGCGTGCCGAGGATCCCAACAGCGGCGACAGCCAGTTCTTCATCTGCTACTGGCCGCAGCCCGCCCTCGACGGCCGATACACCATCTTCGGCCAGGTGGTGTCGGGCATGCAGTACGTCGACGCGATCAAGAAGGGCGATCCCCTCCACAACGGCATGGTGGTCGATCCCGATCACTTGATCCGCATGCAGATTGCGGCCGACGCCGACAAGCAGAAACCCAAGTGAGCGGCGCTTGCCGCGTGCGGCGCGGTGTGGAATAACCGGCGATCCCCTGGAGGTGCGGCATGAGCACGGCGGATCCTGAGAACACGCTTTACCTTGACGTTCCCGCCGGGCGCGTCGTCATCGAGATGCGGCCGGATCTCGCGCCCAACCACGTCGCCCGGATCAAGGAGCTGGCGCGCGACGGCTTCTATGACGGGATCGTCTTCCACCGCGTCATCGACGGCTTCATGGCGCAGACCGGCGATCCCAACGGCGACGGCACCGGCGGCTCCGGGCACAAGCTCAAGGCCGAGTTCAACGCCGGCAAGCATCTGCGCGGCACCTGCTCGATGGCGCGCGCGCAGAATCCCGACAGCGCCGACAGCCAGTTCTTCATCTGCTTCGCGCCCGCGCCCTTCCTCGACGGCAAGTACACCGTCTGGGGCCAGGTCGTCTCCGGCATGGAGCATATCGACGCGCTCAAGAAGGGCGACGAGGACGACAACGGCGCGGTCGACGATCCCGACAGCATCATCAGCCTCCAGGTCGCGGCCGACGCCGACGAATAAGAGCCGCCCATGACCTCCTGGCGCCGCGCGCTCGAGGTCTATCGCGACCGGCGCATGCTGGCGATCCTGGGCATGGGCTTCTCGAGCGGGCTGCCGCTGCCGCTCACCTTCGGCACCTTGTCCTATTGGCTTGCCGAGGCCGGCGTGTCGCGCACCGATATCGGGCTCTTCGTGCTGGTCGGCTTCTCCTACAACTACAAGTTCGCCTGGTCGCCGTTCATCGACCGCCTGCCCATTCCCTATCTGACGCGCCGGCTCGGCCGGCGACGCAGCTGGGCGGTGGTGATCCAGCTCCTGCTCATGGCGGCGATCTTCGCGCTCGGTCGCGCCGACCCGCGGACCGAGCTCGCCGCGACCGCGCTGCTGGCGGTGCTCGTCGCTTTCCTCTCGGCGAGCCAGGACATCGTGATCGATGCTTATCGCATCGAGCTGCTGCAGGCCGACGAGCAAGGCGCCGGCGCGGCGGCGACGCAATGGGGCTATCGCATCGGCATGCTGGCGGCGAGCGCGGGCGCCTTCGATGCCGCGGCCTTCGGCGGCTGGCGCTTCTCCTACACGGTGATGGCGGCGCTGATGGCGGTGGGGCTCGCGACCGTGCTGCTGACGCGCGAGCCCGATGTCGCGCCGCCGCCGCGCGTGGCGCGCAGCGCCGGCCTGCTCGAGCGGCTCGCCGCCTGGTCGCGGCAGGCGATCGTCATGCCGTTCGGCGATTTCATGGCGCGGCGCGGCTGGATCGCGATCCTCGCCTTCATCGTCCTCTATAAATGCGGCGAGGCGCTCGCCGGCACGATGGCGAATCCGCTCTATCAGGAGCTGGGCTTCACCAAGCTCGAAGTCGGCAACATCGGCAAGATCGTCAGCTTCGCCGCCTCGCTCTCGGGTGTCGCCTTGGGCGGCGTGTTGGTGGCGCGGCTTGGCCTCTTCGCCGCGCTGTTGTTCGGCGGCGTGCTGCAGATGCTGTCGAACCTGCTCTACATCGCTCTGCTGCTCGCGGGCCACAGCGATGCGATGCTGGCGCTGTCGATCTTCGGCGAGAATTTCACCGGCGGGCTCGCCTCGGCCGCCTTCGTCGCCTATCTCTCGGGGCTGTGCAGCCTCGCCTTCACGGCGACGCAATATGCGCTGTTCTCGTCGATCGCGGCGGTTCCGGTCCGGTTCCTGGCGGCGCCGGCCGGCTGGCTCGTCGATCGCCTCGACTGGATTCCCTTCTTCCTCGTCGCCACCGCGGCCTGCCTCCCCAGCCTCGTGCTGCTGCTGTACATCATGCGCCGCCGCGACGGCGCGGCCGTCCCGGCGCAATGAGCGCGCTTCACGCCTAGCCGATGCGCAGCAGCCAGGCGCGGTTGTCGTTGAGCCAGTCGCGGTGGCGCTCGACGTCGGGGACGAGCTTCTCGACCAGCTTCCAGAAGCGGGGGCCGTGGTTCATTTCGACGAGATGCGCCACCTCATGGGCGACGACGTAGTTCAGCACCGCCTCGGGCGCCATGAGGAGCCGCCAGGAGAAGGCCAGGTTGCCGTTGGCCGAGCAGCTGCCCCAGCGGGTCGTCGTGTCGCGCACGCTGATGCGGCCGACCTCGCAGTCGAGGCGCAGTGCCAGCCGGCGGGCGCGGCGGCCGAATTCTTCGCGCGCCCGCTCCTTCAGGAAGTCGCGGACCCGGCGCGCGAGATGGGCCGGATCGCCGGTGACCCGGATCTCGCCATCCGCGATCGAGACCGGGCCGTGGTCGCGCGACCGGGCGACATGCCGGATGCGGTGGGCAACGCCGAGGATCGGCACCCGCTCGCCTTCGGCGAAGGTGACCCGCGGCGGCAGGGCGGCCAGCCGGCTTTCAACCCATTCGCGATTCGATTTAAGGAAATTCAACGCCCGAGGGAGCGAGGTGCGTGGCGGCAGCACCAGCTCCACCGCGTCGCCCACGGCATCGATCTTCAGCGCCAGCCGGCGGGCGCGCCGGCTCAGCCGCACCCGAACCGGCACTTTGCCGACCCGCTGGGCGAGCTGACGGGGAAGAGGCATGCGGAAGGGGGCCGCGGTCTTCACGGCTTCGTAAATACCCTGTCCCGAGGTTGTCGGGCAAGTGACCAAAGTGCTTACCAAAAACCCGTGTCGCGCGTGGTAAATTTGTTTAACGTCGGCCGTCATTTGGACTTCACGGCATCGTCACAATTCGGCAACGTGCCGTCCATAGGAAGAATCTCGGCGCCGCCGTGACGCCGAACCGGGGGAGAGTGGAAATGTCTGGAATGAAACGCGCCCTGCTGGGGCTGGCGCTCGCCTTGATCGCGAGCAGCGCGGCCGTTGCGCAATCGGCGCCGATCGAAATCCAATGGTGGCACGCGATGACGAGCGTCAATGGCGAGCTCGTCAACAAGATGGCCGACGAGTTCAACAAATCGCAGACGCAGTACAAGGTCGTGCCGGTCTACAAGGGCGGCTATGCCGACACGATGCAGGCGGCGATCGCCGCCTATCGCGCCGGAAACGCGCCGGCGATCGTGCAGATCTTCGAGGTCGGCACGGCGACGATGATGGCGGCGAAGGGCGCGGTGAAGCCGGTCTATCAACTGATGGCCGAAGCCGGCGAGAAGTTCGATCCCAAGGCCTACCTCCCGGCGATCACCGGCTATTTCAGCACCGCGGACGGCAAGATGCTGTCGCTGCCCTTCAACAATTCGACGGCGATCCTCTACTACAACAAGGACGCCTTCACCAAGGCGGGCCTCGATCCGGCAAAGCCG
>DASQSR010000357.1:0-6484 GCA_035642295.1 Allostellaceae bacterium
CCGGCGATGCCGGACCCCAGGCCGAAGGTGAGCGCGTCGATCCACGGCGTGCGGATGCCCATGACCGCCGCCATGCGCCGGTTCTGCATCACGGCGCGGATGCTGCGACCGAGGCCGCCCCAGCGCAGCGTCGCCATCAGCGCGCCGAGCACCAGCAACGCGAAGAAGATGATCCACAGGCGGTTGACGGTGAGCACCAGGCCGCCGAGATCGACCGAGCCGCTCATCCAGGACGGCGAGGTCACGTCCTGATTGGTGGCGCCGAAGATGCTGCGCACCGCCTGCTGCAGAACGAGGCTGAGGCCCCAGGTGGCGAGCAGGGTCTCGAGCGGCCGGCCGTAGAGAAAGCGGATCAGGCAGCGCTCGATGACGATGCCGAGCGCGCCCGCGACCAGAAAGGCGGCCGGCACCGCGAAGAGCAGCCCGTAGTCGTCGAGCCCCGGCGTCGCCGCGGCGATCAGCTGCTGCACGACGAAGGTCGTGTAGGCGCCGATCATCACCATCTCGCCATGCGCCATGTTGATGACGCCCATCACGCCGAAGGTGATCGCGAGGCCGGACGCGGCGAGCAACAGCACGGCGCCGAGGCTGACGCCATAATAGACGTTCTCGAGCAGGCCCCAGAGCTGCAGGCGGCGGTCGATGTCGTGCATCGCCTGGGTGATCGCCGCGGCGACCGGGGCCGGCTGGCCCTGCAGCGAGGCCAGCAGGTTGCGCGCCGAGAGATCGGACCGTCGGGCCAGCGTGTCGACCGCGGCGATCCGTGCCGCGTCGGCGCCCGTGTTGCTTCTGAGCAGCGCCGACGCCGCGGCCTCGCGCAGCACGCGGGCGACGCCGGCATCCTTCTCGCCTTTGAGCGCCCGCTCGATCAGCGCCAAGGCGCCGGGATCGGCCGATTGATAGAGCGCCTCCGCCGCCTTGCGGCGCGCCGACACATCTTTGGCGAACAGGCCGAGCGCGCCCTCGGCGGACGCAATCGCGGCGCGCACGGAATCATTGACGATGACCCGCCGCAGATTGACCGGCTCCGGCGCATCGTCGACGGGAGCGCCGGTGCGCGCATCGACAAATCCCGACTCGGTGCGGATATAGAGGGGCGCGTCCGGGTTGGGCCATTTCCAGGCGAACAGCTTGCCGTCGCGCAAAGCGCCAATGACCGCGGCGGCGCGCGGGTTGCCCGACGTCGCAAGCGCCTGGACGCCCGTTGCGACGACATCGAAATTGGTCGCCGCGATCTCAGCGAAGGGATCGGTGTCGGCGCGCGCCGGGAGCGCTGCGGCCAGCGCCAGCAAAGCGGCAAGCCACAGGCCGCGCCAGAAGCGGCGTGCTCCCGGCCACGCGCCACGACCGGACATCCCCGTCAGGTCTTGTGCGTCCCCAGGCACTTGCCGGCGACCACGTCATAGGACCCGCACGACATCGGCGGCAGCCAGTCGCCGATCAGGTTCTTGCTCTCCGGCAGATAAGGCGACCAGGGCTGAGCGACGACGAGGCCCGGCGTCTGCCAGACGGTGTTGAACTGCCCGTTCTCCTGCACCTCGCCGATCAGCACCGGCTTGGTCAGGTGATGGTTCGGCATCATCGTCGCATAGTCGCCGGACAGGTTCGGATGGGCGACGCCGACCATCGCGTCGATCACCGCGTCGTGGTCGGTGGTGCCGGCCTTCTCGACCGCCTTCACCCACATGTTGAAGCCGATATAGTGCGCTTCCATAGGATCGTTGAAGACGCGCTTCTCGTTCTTCGTGAATTTTTTGAAGGCGGCGACGACCTCCTTGTTCGCGCGCGTCTCGACGCTCTCGAAGTAGTTCCACGCGGCGAGGTGGCCGACGAGCGGCTTGGTGTCGATGCCGGCCAGCTCCTGCTCGCCGACGCTGAAGGCGACCACCGGGATGTCAGTCGCCTTGATCCCCTGGTTGCCCAGCTCCTTGTAAAACGGCACGTTGGCGTCGCCGTTGATGGTCGAAACCACCGCCGTCTTCTTGCCGGCAGAGCCGAAGCCCTTGATCTTGGCGACTTCCGCCTGCCAGTCGGAATAGCCGAACGGCGTGTAGTTGATCATGATGTCCTCGGCGCCGAAGCCCTTCTGCTTCAGATAGGCCTCGAGGATCTTGTTGGTGGTGCGTGGATAGACGTAATCGGTGCCTTCCAGCACCCAGCGCTTCACCCCGACCTGGCTCATCAAATAATCGACCGCGGGAATCGCCTGCTGATTGGGCGCCGCGCCGGTGTAGAACACGTTCCGGCTGCACTCCTGCCCCTCATACTGGACCGGATAGAGCAGGATGCCGTTCAGCTGCTCGAACACCGGCAAGACCGACTTGCGCGACACCGACGTCCAGCAGCCGAACACCGCGGCCACCTTGTCGACCGACAAGAGCTGCTTCGCCTTCTCGGCGAAGAGCGGCCAGTTGGAGGCGGGATCGACCACCACCGCCTCGAGCTTCCGGCCCATGACCCCGCCCTTCCGGTTCTGCTCGGCGATCAGCATCAGCATGACGTCCTTGAGCGGCACTTCGCTGATGGCCATCGTGCCCGACAGCGAATGCAGGATGCCGACCTTGATCGGGCCGGTCTCGGCGGCAGCCACCTGCGTCGCGGCCCTCGCCTGCGGCACGTTCACCGACCCGGTGCCGATGCCGGTCGCCGCAGCCGCGGCAAGGCCGAGACCGAGCCGACCCAGCGTGCGACGGTCGATAATGTTGTTGTCGTCTGACATGTGAAGTCTCCCCGCCATTGCCCCCCGGTCTGACCGGATTGACCGCGAGGCTGCAAGATCGAGGCCAACCCCCGACCCGACGGGCAAGCACCGTGCCGACTGTATGCAATCGGCGCGTTTGCACGGAATTTGAGCAGGAAAATGCTCGGTACTTGAGCATTTGATAACCGGGCGGCGCGCCGATCCACCCCAGAGGTCTTCGCCAGGCATCCGAGCGGCCTTGGGCGCGGCGGTTGCGGGCGCGACCGCGCCGCCGCGTCGAGCGGCATCGGTCGAGGAAATGTCGGTAGTGTCGATTGGTGCGGGCGAAGGGATTGGAACCCTTATGCTCGCGGCGCCGTGGACGCCTCTCGTCGATCTCGCGAGGCTACGCGGACCGAGCGTGACTACCGGGAGCTCAATCTCAGGCAGGCGACGATCTCACCCCGGGACTATGTGCCGCGGCGGGCCTCTCGGCGGTTACCGCACCTGACGGTTACCGACCAAGAGGCGCCGCCGATCCGGCCCAAGCGTCACCTATCGAACTCAATCGCCACGATGCAGCGCCGACGCATCGCCGCCCTCGCCAGGACCCTCTCACGCTCTCCCTGCGGTGCACCCCACCGCAAAGACCAAGATCCGGAGTCAGGACTCAGGATCGACTGACACAGTGAGACTAGAAGACGAGGCCGACCTCGGCCAGCACCCGCTCCTGGTCGTTGTCTTTGCCGCTGTGGCCGAAGGCAAGGCCGCCGCTCGTGCTGCTGGCGCCGACATAGGATGCCTCGCCGCGCACGAAGAAGACGCTCTTCTGATAGGTCGGCGTGAGGGTGAGCGACCACGCCTCGCTGCCCGGCCCGAAGAGCAGGCTCGGCGAGCCGTCCGTCGTGCTCCCGCTCGAGCCGATGATCTCGGCGCGGCCGGCGAGGCTGAAGGTGTCGGTGAAGGCGTAGCTCGCAAGCAGCGCGCCGCCATAGGTCTGAGCGCCATGCGTAATGCCGATGGACGTGTTTTTCGGCACGTTCGTGTACTGGAAGTAGGGCGTGATCGTCCACGGCGCCGAGCTGTAGGTGTAGATGACGTTGACGATGTCGCTGTTGTTCTGCGGCAGCGGGGTCGCCAGCGTCGAAATCGTCGACTGACCGAAATTGCCGCCGCCCACCACGCTCAGCGTGTTGGCGCTGTTGATCGTCCAGGCGGCCGATCCGGTCAGCCAGTTGTAGTTGCCGGAATAGAACCCGTCATTGAGCGACACGGAGAACGCCAGCGGGCCGACGGTGTAATTGCCCTGGACGCCATCGCTGATCGCCGGCTCCTGGTTCCAGAGGAGGCCGCGCTCGATGTTCATGTTCTCGAAGGTGAAAGTGTATTCGGCGCCGATCAAGGTCGGCAGCTTGCCGGCCTGGATCGAGAAGGCGTCGGTCGGCGCCAGCTTCACATAGCCTTCGGGCAGCGGGCCGAAGAACTGGTTATTGGTGTTCTTGGCGGTGACGTAGGACGTGCCGAGCGACGGAAGCGAATAGATGCCGGCCTGCGCATAGAACTGCACGAGGCCGGCCGTGTTCTGGACGATCACCTGGCCGTTGCTGACGTCGCCATGAAACGTTTTGTCGGTGCTCAGCGGATTGGTTTGCGCCATCCCGAGGCCGCTCAGGACGCCGGTCACATAAACGGGACCCAGCGGCCCGCCGTCGAATTTGAGCGGGTTGGGGTTGGCGGCGATCGGGCCGGTCAACGCCGGGTTCGACATCGCATTCGACGTCGGCGCGGCGGGAGCGGCGGGTGCCGCCGGAGCGGGCGCTGCCGGTGCGGCTTGCGCAAGCTCGTCGGCGCGGGCCGGCAGGCTCGCCGCGGCGGCGAAAGCGAGGCCAAGAAGAGCCAGGCGAGAGGCGCTGGCAAGAGTGTGACGGCTCATGTTCTACCTCGTTGTTCGTTGGTCTCTGTCAACTGCTCATGCTTTTTATGGAACATTTATGCGCCGTACCGCGGCGCAACAACTCATACGCTATCGGCACGACCAGAACCATGCTTTTTGCGGATGGGTTGTCTTCGATCGCGCCGGTCGTGGCCTTGGCGCAACAGCAACGGCAAAGTTTGATCGCGCTGATCTCCCCCTGTTGCGGACGACGCGCTCTCCTCGTTCGGTGCGCGCCGATGAGGCGCGCGACGCCGCGCGGTGCCGGCACCCCCAGATGCCCGCCGCAGCGACGATGCAATCGATATGCCATCGACGGCGCTGCTGTTTCGCGCTCTGCCGACGCGGCGTGTGATCAATTATTGGGCTCTCTGCGCGGTAATGCGTCAGCGCGCGGCGCGATTGTTCGATGAGCAATGTTGCGCAAAAAACCAGCAGGCGGCCGTCGCCGCCGCCGCCGGCTGTGCCGCTGCGGCCGGCGCCGCCGCGAGGCCCTAGGGTCGCAAGGGTGTGTGCCGCTTTGGCCCGGTTCTTGCCACCGTTTCCTCGGGGGCGCGACGGACTCGTCGCGCCGAGTTGCGGAACGGGGAGGTCAATGAGTTTTGCGAAAGTCGCGACAGTGCTGGTGCTGGCGGGCGCAATGCTGGGGGTGGCAGTGCCGGCGCGCGCGGACGACGCCATCAAGATCGGCGTGCTGCACGCGCTGTCGGCGACAATGGCGATCAGCGAAGCGACGTTGAAGGGCACCGTGCTGACGAGGGGCGACGACCTCACCACGCACGGCGGCTGCTTGAGCAAGTAGGGTCGAAACGGTGGTCGTCGATCGCGCATCGAACAGGCCGCTCTTTGCCGAGAAGGCGCGCACGCTGATCAAGGCGGATGCAGGGAGCCCCTACCTCGCCGAGGACAAGGGCAAATCCGCCGATTGGACCTTCCCCTGGGTTTGCGGGAATTGTACCGAGCCCAAGTACAAGGCCTACGAGAACTAGGGGAAGACGGCCGGACGCGGCTACCCCGATCGCCGCGTCCGGCCGACCAATCCCGGGGGATATCGTCATGGAGCGCGGCGAGGTGGTATTGTCGGGCGACGCCGACCGCATGGTGCAAAGCGATGTCCGCCGTTACCTCACGGTATGAGGCGCCCGACCCCGTCGCCGCCTCTCCGCCCCGCTTCGAGCGCGGCGACGGCGCGGCGGAGATCGTGTTCGGCCGCGGCGGCCTCGTCCATCTCTATCAGCGAACGCCCTGCCGCGTCCTCTTTCCCGATCCCGAGCCCGGCGACCTCAAGGTGGCGGCGCTGCTCACCACGTCCGGCGGGCTCGCCGGGGGCGACCGCCTCGCGCTCGCCATCAAGGTCGAGGCCGGGGCGCGTGCCGTCGCCACCACGGCGGCGGCGGAGAAGATCTACCGCTCGCTCGGGCCCAGCGCCGAAGTCAGTCTGCGCCTCGTCGTGGCGGAAGGCGGCTGGCTCGAATTCCTGCCGCAGGAGACGATCCTGTTCGACCGCGCGCGGCTGACGCGCCGGCTCGCGGCGGAGCTTGCGGTCGGGGCGCGGCTCATCGCCGCCGAGATGCTGGTGTTTGGCCGCGCGGCGCGCGGCGAGCGCTTCCGCCACGGCTTGCTGCACGAGGCCTGGCGCGTCCGCATCGGCGGCCGGCTGGTCTGGGCCGATGCGCTGCGCCTCGAAGGCGATGTCGGCGCAGGGCTGGCGGCGCCTTTCGGCATGGGTGCCGCCGCCGCGGTTGCCACCGTCCTCTATGTCGGCGAGGATGCCGCCGACCATCTGTCGCTGGCGCGCGAGGCGGCCGAGGCGGGCGGCGGCGGCGCGAGCCTCGTCAACGGCGTGCTCATCGCGCGCTTTGCCGGGGAGC
>DASQSR010000358.1:0-9944 GCA_035642295.1 Allostellaceae bacterium
CCGAACGGCGAGAACCGGGTGCTGCTCACCACGAAAGCCTTGCTCCGCGACCATGACAACCGCCCCTCGCTGGTGGTCACCGCCTCGCTCGACATCAGCGACCGCAAGGGGGCGGAGCTCGCTCTCGTCGCCGCGAAGGAAGAGGCGGAGCTGGCGAGCCGCAGCAAGACCGAGTTCCTCGCCAATATGAGCCACGAGCTGCGCACGCCCCTGAACGCCATCATCGGCTTTTCCCAGGTGATGGCCGACGAAGTGCTGGGCCCGCTGGGAAGCGAGCGCTACAGCGGCTATTCGCGCGACATCGCGTCTTCGGCGCAGCATCTCCTCGGCATCATCAGCGACATCCTCGACGTCTCGAAGCTCGAGGCCGGGAAAGTCGAGCTCGACGACGACGAGGTCGAGATCGGCCAGATGGCGCGCGACATCCTGCATCTCGTCAACGAGCGGGCGCGCGCGCTCGACATCGCCGTCGATCTCGACATCCCGGCCGACCTGCCGCGGCTGCGCGCCGACGCGCTCAAGCTGAAGCAGGTGCTGCTCAATCTCATCACCAACGCGATCAAGTTCAGCCATCCCGGCGGACGCGTGCTGATCGGCGGCCGAGTCGCGGAGGATGGGCTGCACGTCGACGTGGTGGATCGCGGCATCGGCATGGACGCGGCGGAGATCGAGACCGCGGTCACGCGATTCGGCCAGGTGGCCAGCACCTGGAACCGCAAGCATCCCGGTACCGGGCTCGGACTGCCGCTCGCCATCGGGCTCACCGAGCTGCATGGCGGCCGCATCCTCATCGCCAGCGAGAAGGGAGTCGGCACGACGGTCACGGTCTGCCTGCCGGCATCGCGTGTCCTGCCGCAGAGCGTGCCCTTGACGCTTGAACAATCCTGATCCCGTACCATCAGGAACCTTGCTAGATGTGGCGGTCGCCCCCGGCCGGAGCATCTAGCTATAGATTTTTCCATTAACCATTGGCATCATCACCATCGGCCGTTTCAGCTCCAGCGGAGTGGGTCCGGCCGGGAGCCGGCGCCGCAACGGCGCAGGCCGGGGGAAAGCGACCGAAGCCGGATGACGAGCGACGAGCGGGCAATCAGAGAGTCCGGAACCGGGCTGAGGGGCAAGGCGCGCCGGGTCGCGCTGGCCTTGGCGCTGTACGCGCTGGCGGTGCCGCTGGCGCTGTCGCTGCTGCTGGCGACTGCGGCGAGCCCGGTCTCGCCGCTGCTGTCGACGCTTTGGCTCGCGATGGTGATCGTGGGCCCCTGCGGTGCGGTGGTGGTCGGTGTGCTGCGCGGACCCGGCCGCATCGCGCGCGAACTCGCCGAGCAGGCCGACAAGGAACCGCAGCAGATTATCATCCGCATCTTTTTCATCGGTTTCGTGCTCGCCTACCTCTCGGGTCTCGCTCTCTGCGGCATCGCCGGCGGGCGGCTGATGGCGCTGCTCGCGGTCGACATTGCCGGCGTGCTCTGCGGCTGGCTGCTGTTCATCGACCTGATCAGCCGGCCGGGCAACTCGCCCTATCGCCGATTGGCGGCGATGCTGAGCGATATCGGCTTCATCTCCACATTTCTCCACATCGGCAACAGCCTGGCGGCGCCCTGGTTCTCGATCTATCTCTGGGTGATTTTCGGCTTCGGCCTCCGCTTCGGCGTCGGCGCGCTGGCCAGAGCCACGCTGGCGAGCGTCGCCGGCTTCGCCGCGGTCTGGGCGACGACGCCCTATTGGCAGGACCGGCCGATGATCTCGGGCGGCGTCATGCTGGCCCTGGTGCTGCTGCCCGGCTACGCCGCGAACCTGATCCGCTCGCTGACCAAGGCAAAGGCGCAGGCGGAGGAGGCGAACGCTGCCAAGAGCCGGTTCCTCGCCATCATGAGCCACGAGCTCAGGACGCCGCTCAACAGCATGATCGGCATGGGCTCGCTGTTCCGCCGCACCAGCCTCGATGCCGAGCAGCGCGACATGCTCGCCACCATGCAGCTTTCGGCGCGGACGCTGCTCGGGCTCATCAACGACATCCTCGATTTCTCCAAGATCGAGGCAGGCAAGCTGCAGCCGGAAGTGGAAAGCTTCGCCCTGCACGAGGTGCTGGGCGGCGCCGTGGCGATGCTGCGGATGCAGGCGGAGGCCAAGGGGTTGAGCCTCACGCTGCGCATCGATCCGAAGCTGCCGCATGCCTATCGCGGCCTCCCCCTGCAGCTTCGGCAGATCCTGATCAACCTCATTGCCAATGCCATCAAGTTCACGCCGCAGGGGCGCATCGAGGTAGCAGCGCGATTCCTCGGGCGCGAAGACGGCACGATCCGTGCGCGGCTCGCCGTCCGCGACGAAGGCATCGGCATCGCGCCCGAGGCGATCACCAAGATCTTCGACGTCTTCACCCAGGCGGACGGGACGGTGACGCGGCGCTACGGCGGGACCGGATTGGGCCTCGCCATCGCCAAGCAGCTGACGCAGCTCATGGGCGGCACCATCGCCGTCGCCAGCGAGCTCGGCAAAGGCAGCACCTTCACCGTCGAGCTGCCGCTCGCCTATGACGCCGCCGGGGCGGCTCGGCCGCCCGACCTCTCGGGACGCGCCATCCTCCTGGTCAGCCCGGATGCCGAGCTGGCGACGGCGCTGCAAGCGCGGCTGCGCGCCTGGCAGGGCGAGCCGCACTGGCATGCCGACGCCGACGCCGCGCTGCGCCAGCTCGGCGAGATCAGTCCCGAAGCGCCGCGACCGATGCAGATCGTCGACGGCCGCGACGATCTGCTCGCCGGGCTCAGCCTGGCACACCGCCTGGCCGGCGCGGCGCCGCGCCAGCCCTTGACCCTCTTCATCGCGCCCCAAGGCGGCGGCGAGTCGGTGGCTGGGCTGGGCGCCACGGCGCTCGCCGCCATCATCGAGACGCCGATCGAGGATCGGGAGCTGGCCGGCGCGCTGCATGCGGCCATCGCCGGCGATCTCCGGCCGATGGAGCCGGCCGAGCCGGTACCGGTACGCGAAGCGGCGGCCAGCCCGGCTTTCCAACCGCCGCCGCTGCCGGCGCCGGCGCGCAAACTCAAGATCCTGATCGCCGAGGACAACAGCGCCAACCGCAAGATCCTGCGCCGCATCCTCGAAATGGCCGGGCACCATACCGCGGTGGTGAATGACGGCGAGGCGGCACTCGCCGTGCTCGACCGCGACCGCTTCGACCTCGCGCTCATGGACATCAACATGCCGGAGATGAGCGGCTACGAGGTGACGAAGCTCTACCGCATGGAGCATCTCGGCGAGAGCCGGCTGCCGATCATCGCGCTCACCGCCGACGCCACCAGCGAGACCGAGCGGCAATGCCGCGAGGCCGGCATGGATGCGGTGTTGACCAAGCCGGTGGAAGCGGCGCAGCTACTGGCGGCGATCGACGAGACCTATGCCCGCGTGGCCCAGCCGGGCGGCGCCGCAGCGGCGTCTCCCGTGGTGACGCCGATCTCCGCTCATCCGCGGTTCTTCGCCGATGCCGGCGCGATCGTCGACGAGGCGACGATCGAGGCGCTGCGCATGCTGGGCGGCGGCAGCGACTTTCTCGGCGACGTCATCGAGACCTTCTGCTCCGACGGGCGGCGGCTGCTGGAGCTGCTGCGCCAGGCCGTGGCCGAGGCCGATCTGCGCGCCTTCAGGGAACTCACCCATTCGCTGCGCAGCGGCGCCGCCAATGTCGGCGCAGCGCGGCTTTGCCAGACCCTCACCACGCTGCGCGATCTCACCGCCCGGGACCTGCGGCAGAGCGGCGGAGTCTATGTCGAGAAGCTCCAGAGCGAGTTCGCCAAGCTCGAGACGGCGCTGAGCCGGATGGTGAAGGAAAGCCGCTTGGGGTAGTGGGAATGTGTCTAGCCCGAACCGTGCGGCTCCCGCGCCCCGGATCAAGTCCGGGGCGCTGCCGCCGCCGCGGACGAACACGCTTACGCGCGTTCGCCGCTACTCCACCGGCATTTTGCCGGCGCGCCGGCGGTCTTGCGCAGCGGCGAGGCGCAGCATCTTGCGCAGGTCGGCATCGCTGAGCTTCAGCGCGGCGTCGACCCAGAGATCGGCAATGCGCGTCATTTCCTCGAAGGTCACCGGCCGGACGACCTGCCGCGCCTGGCGCACGGCGGCATGGGCGCGATAGCGCCGCCCGCCGCGGCCGACATAGGAATAGACGGCATCGACGCCTTCGCCATCGGCCGCGAGAACATCGACGACGCCCATGCCGTGAAGCTGCTCGGCCGTGAAGATCTCGCCGCTGAGGATCATGCGCTCGGCAAGACCCGGGGCGATGCGCCGCGACAGGAAGGTATAGGCGCCCATGCCCGGGAAAAGGTTGAAGAGAATCTCGGGCAGGCCGAAGCGCGCGCTACGCTCGGCGACGATCAGGTTGCTGGAGAGCGCCGCTTCGAAGCCGCCGCCCAAGGCCTCGCCCTGCACCAAGGCGATGCTGATGATCGGCAGATGATAGAGCGTGGCATTGGTGTAGCCGACCTCGCAGCAGGAACGCGCGTAGCGGGTGAGCCCGTCGCGATCGCCGGAGCGGATGAGTTCGGTGAACAGGCCGAGATCGCCGCCGAGATTCCACACTCCCGGAGCGCGCGAGCCGAGCACGAGATAGCGCACCGGCGGATCCTCGGATTGCGCGTCGGCCGTGAGCGTGCGCAGCGCCATCTGGATCCGGCGCGACTGCTCGAGCACCGTCGGGGTGAAGCAGGGCCGGCCGGTAAAATCGAAATTACACCAGAGGATTCGCTCTTCTGCGTCAAAGGCGATATCGAACTCGCTGAGGCGAAGCGCGGCCATGGCCGACGTCACGGCAGGTATTGTCGGGGAATTACTGCGCTGCGGCAGCTCAACGACCGATTGCGCAACCGCAGCGGCGTCGCCCCCGAAGCGCGCCAGAACGCCGCCGAAAAGCTGTGATTTGGCTGTCATGTGCTCACCCCCGGTCCCTCGTTCCCCGACCACCGGCGACTTTGGCGTCGCTCTTGCGGCACAAAACCCTTACTAATTGGTTAGCGTGAAGGAAAATTGTGCGCGGATCAAGCGATGTCTTTAACAGACTCGCCAATTTAACCATAGACTCCGCCGTGCTTGGCCCAGGTACAATATTCGGATTGACGGGATCAAGTCGCGTTAATGTTCTCCGAATGCTTGTTCCCCAGGAATAGCGACGGATTTCATCTACACCACGCTACCTATGGGGGTGATGCGCCTGTTCACGGAATGGTCGGCTGTGTGGATAACGAAGCCGCGCCGGCTGGTTGCCTCGCTCCGCGCCCGGGCCTAAACCCCGTCTCCGGCAAAAACCCGAGAGTGCCGGAGTTAGAGAGGGCGGGCTGCATGGCGCATCGTATCGGGATCATCGGGCTCGGTGTCATGGGCGAGCGCATGCTGCGCAATCTGACGAAGCATGGCGGTTTCGCCGTGGCTGCGGCCTGGGACCCGGACCCCGCCGCCGCCCAGCGGCTCGGCGCGGTCGAACCGGCGGCACGCTTCGCGCGCGATGCCGACGAGCTCATCGGCGCCAGGGATGTCGACTGCGTCTATATCGCCAGCCCGCCCGCGACCCATCTCGCCTATGCCGAGCGTGCCTTCGACCACGGCAAGGCCGTCTTCTGCGAGAAGCCCCTGGCCGTCAACCGCGCCCGATGCCGCGCCGCGGTAGAGCGGATCGAGCGCGAGCGGCGCGTCGCCGCCATCAATTTTCCCTTCGCTTCGGCGCCGGCGGTGCGCGCGATTGCCGGCGGCGTCAAATCGGGAGAACTCGGCCGGCTCGAACGCATCGACATCGAGGTTGCCTTCACCCGCTGGCCGCGCGACTGGCAGGCGACGGCGCGCTGGCTCGCCGAGCGCGCCGAAGGCGGTTTCGTGCGCGAGGTGCTGTCGCATTTTATCTTCCTCACTCAGCGGCTCTTCGGTCCCTTGCGCCTCATCGAATGCCGGGTCGACTATCCCCCCGCGGACGGCGCGGCCGAGACGGCGGTTGCGGCGCGGCTCGAGGCGGGCGGCCTGCCGGTGAGCCTCAACGGCCGCGTCGGCGGCACCCTCCCCGATCTCAACCGCTGGCGGCTGCTGGGCCGGCAAGGCGGCTTCGAGCTCTATGACTGGTACAGCCTCAAACGCCGCATCAATGGCGGCTGGCTCGAGGTGGATTTCGGCGAGGGCTCGGTGCGCGAGCGCTCCTACCAGGCGCAGCTCGATGCGCTGGCGGCGATGCTGGCCGGGCGCCCGCATGGCCTGCCGAGCTTCCGCGAGGGGTTCGCGGTGCAAGAATGCGTGGAGGCGATGCTCGAGAGCGGCTAGCCTTCGAGGAGCGCGAGACCTGGGCTGCTGCCGATCGTTGTCTTCTCGGCAGGCCGTACCGTCCGTTCAGTGACGGATGCGCCAGCCCTGGTGCAGGGAGGTGCGGGCATGGCCTGGATCACCGGCGTCGGCGATACCGCCTTCGGCCGGCGCGAGGGCGAGACGCCGCTTAGCCTGATGGCTGAGGCCGCCGCTGCCGCGCTGGCCGATGCCGCGCTGGAGCGCCGCGACATCGACGGGTTGCTCTGTGGCTATGCCGCGAGTCTGCCGCATCTGATGCTGGCGACGCTCTTCGCCGAGCATTTCGGGCTCGCGCCTCACTATGCGCATGCGGTGGCGGCGGGAGGCGCGACCGGCGCCGCCATGGTGATGCTGGCACAGCGCCTTGTCGACGCCGGCGAGTGCCGCAACCTGCTGGTGGTCGCGGGCGACAACCGGCTCTCCGGCCAGGGCACCGACCGCGCCGTCGCCATGCTGGCCGAAACCGGCCATCGCGACTACGAGGTGCCGTTCGGCCCCACCATCCCGGCTTATTACGGCCTCGTCGCCTCGCGCTACATGCATGTCCACGGCGTCAGCGAGGCCGATCTCGCCGATTTCGCCGTGCTGATGCGCAGCCACGCCGCGCTCCATCCGGGAGCGCAGTTCAGGACGCCGATCACGCGCGACGACGTGCTCGCCTCGCGGCCGATCGCGGCGCCGCTGAAGCTGCTCGATTGCTGCCCGGTGTCGGACGGCGCCTGCGCGCTGGTGGTGAGCGCGACGGCCGGAAAGGGGCGCGTCCGCATTGCCGGCGCAGCGCAGCTCCACCGCCATCAGCATGTGAGCGCCGCCGCCGATCTCGCCGATTTCGGCCTCGCCGCCTGCGCCGAGCGGGCGCGCGAGGAAGCCGGCATCGCCATCGACGATGTCGATTTCCTCGCCATCTATGACAGCTTCACCATCACGCTGCTGATCCTCCTGGAAGAGACCGGCTTCGCGCCGCGCGGCAAGGCGGCGGACCGGCTGCGCGCCGGCGTCTTCGGCCGCGACGGGCTCTGGCCGCTCAACACGCATGGCGGGCTGCTCTCGTTCGGCCATAGCGGCGTCGCCGGCGGCCTTGCCCATGTGGTCGAAACGACGCGGCAACTCGGCGGCCGAGCCGGCGCGCGCCAGGTGCGGCAGCCCGAAATCGCCTTCCTGCATGGCGACGGCGGCGTGATGTCGTCGCATGTGAGCCTGGTGCTGAGGCGCGAATGAGCGACGGCGACGCGCTCGCCGCGGCGTTCTGGCAGGCCTGCGATGCGGGCGAGCTGCGCTATCAGCGGTGTCGCGACTGCGGCGCGGCGCAGCTTGTCGCGCGCCGCTTCTGCGCCCGCTGCGGCGGCACGCCGGAATGGGCGGTGTCGAGCGGGCGGGGGAGGGTCTATGCCGTGACGCGCGTCACCCGCGCGCCGACGCCGGACTTCGCGCGGCTGGCGCCTTATGACATCCTGCTGGTCGATCTCGACGAGGGCTTCCGCATGATGGCGCATGGCGCCCCCGGGCTCAGCATCGGTGCGCGCGTGCGCCTCGCCTTCGATCGGCGCGCCGGACGCGCGCTGCCGCGCTTCGAACCCCTGGAAGAGACCCCATGACCCCGCTCGACCAGCTGCGCCGCGCCCTTGATCCCCGCGCCATCGCGCTCATCGGCGCGTCGGAAAATCCCAACAAGGTCGGCGGGCGACCGCTGCTCTATCTGCAGCGCTGGGGCTATCGCGGCCGGATCTATCCGATCAGCCCTCACCGCGCCGAAGTGCAAGGCGTCAAAGCCTATCCCGATCTCGCCAGCCTGCCCGAGACGCCCGACCTGGCCATCGTCATGGTTGCCGGCGAGGGCGCGGCCAAGGCGGTCGAGGATTGTGCCCGGCACGGCGTCAGCCTTGCCATCTGCATGGCTTCCGGCTTCGGCGAGACCGGTGCCAAGGGCAGCGCGGCGGAGCGGGCGATGGTGGCGGCGGCGCGCGAGCGCGGCATGCGCCTCGTCGGCCCCAACACGCAGGGCCTCGTCAATTTCGGCACCGGGCTGGTGGCAAGCTTCTCCACCATGTTCCTCGAGGCGGCGCCCGAGGACGGTCCGGTCGCCATCGTCAGCCAGAGCGGCGCGATGAGCGCCGTTACCTATGGCTTGCTGCGCGGGCGAGGCATCGGCGTCCGCCATTGCCACGCAACCGGCAACGATGCCGACGTCACCGCGCTGGAGCTCGCGCGCGCCGTCATCGAGGATGAAGGCGTCCGCCTGCTGCTGCTCTATCTCGAGGCCATTCCGGACGCGGCGATGCTGGCCGATCTGGCGCGGCGCGCGCGCGAGCGCGAGGTCCCGATCGTCGCGCTCAAGACCGGCCGGACGGCGCAAGGCCAGCGGGCGGCCAAATCCCATACCGGCGCGCTCGCCAACGAGGACCGCGTCGTCGACGCCGCCTTCCGCCAGCACGGCATCTGGCGCGCGCGCGACACGGCCGGACTGGTCGGCGCCGCCGAGATGTACCTCAAGGGATGGCGGCCGGAAGGACAACGGCTCGTCGCCATCAGCAATTCCGGCGCCAGCTGCGTCATGACCGCCGATCTTGCCGCCGAGCTGGGCTTGCCGCTCGCCACTTTCGCCGAGGGCACGCGGCGCGCCCTGGCCGAGGTGCTGCCGGGCTTCGCCACCACCGCCAATCCGATCGATCTGACCGCGGCGCTGCTGTCGAACAACCGGCTCTTCGGCGCGATCCTGCCGATCGTCGCCGCGGATGCCGCGGCCGATCTCTTCCTCATCAGCATTCCCGTCGCGGGGCAGGGCTACGACGTCGACGCCTTCGCCCGCGACACGGCCGACTTCGCGGCGCGCACCGGCAAGCCGGTGGCAGTCGCGGCGCCACAGGCGCTCGTCGCCGAGCGCTTCCGCGCCGCCGGCATTCCGACCTTCTTCGGCGAGACCGAAGCGGTCGGCGCGCTCGATCAGCTCGCCCGTCATTGGGCGCTGCTGCGCCGTCCGCACGCGCCGCCGCTGCCGGCGCTCGCGGTGCGCCTGCCGCCGGAGCCGGGCCGCTTCCTCAACGAGGCGGAGAGCCTCGCCCTGCTCGCGGCGCACGGGCTGCCGGTGGTGCGGCATCGGCTGTGCCGCAGCGAGAGCGAGGCGCGTCTCACCTTCCGCGAGTTCGGCAGCCCCGTGGCGGTCAAGGCCTGCTCCGCCGACGTGCCGCACAAATCGGAGCTTGGCCTGGTGGCGCTCAACCTCGTCTCGGAAGAGGCCGTGGCACAGGCCTTTGCCGCGCAGCGGGCGAAGCTCGACGAGATCGGCGCCGCGTTCGACGGCATCATCGTCGCGGCCATGGAACAAGGCCTGCGCGAGCTCGCGCTCGGCGCCAAGCTCGATCCCGTCTTCGGCCCGGTGGTGCTGATCGGCGATGGCGGCAAATACGTCGAGGCGCTGCCCGACCTCGAGCTGCTGCTGCCGCCCTTCCGCGAGAGCGAGGCGAGGGAGGCGATTCTGCGGCTGCGCATCGCGCCGATCCTCAAGGGCGTCCGCGGCGAGCCGCCGGCCGATCTCGAGGCGTTGGCGCATGCCGCCTGGCGCCTCGGCGCGCTGATCGCGTCGGCCAAAGGCAAGATCGCGTCGCTCGACATCAACCCGGTGCTGGTCGGCG
>DASQSR010000359.1:0-7929 GCA_035642295.1 Allostellaceae bacterium
TGCAAGGGATTGTTCCCGCCTTGCGGTGCGTCCTGCTGAAGCGCGCCGAACGCCTGCTGCGCCGCCGTCAGATTGCCGGATTGGAGGCTCTGCTTCAGCGTGTTGATGTCGCTCTGGATCTGCTGAAACTGGCTTTGCTGCGACGTGGTTGCACTGCTGGCCGACGTCGAATTGATGCTGCTGACCATCGCTGATCCCTCCTGGTGAGGAATGTCCCGTAGGGCGACGCACGGGGTCGGAGATGTTCCGCGGCCAATCTGGCGGCCGCGGGTTAATGCCAGATGAATGCCGAGGTTTTCGCCGCCGCCATTGCTTAACGCGTGGGTTCGCGCGCCACGACCACCGTCGATCTCGCACAGGTGCGACTGCCGATGTCCGGCACCAGGCCGGACCCGGCGTGTTTTACCCCCGGCCGACGAACGGCATCTTCGTCGCCATGATGGTCATGAACTGGACGTTGCTGTCGAGCGGCAGGCTCACCATGTAGGCGACGGCGCTGGCGACGTGCTGGACGTCCATGCGCGGCTCGACCGCCATCTCGCCATTCGCCTGCATCACGCCTTTGGCCATGCGATCGGTCATCTCGGTCGCGGCATTGCCGATATCGATCTGGCCGCACGCGATATCGTATTTGCGGCAGTCGAGCGAGATCGACTTGGTGAGGCCGGTGATGGCGTGCTTGGTGGCGGTATAGGCGACCGACATCGGCCGCGGCGCATGGGCCGAGATCGAGCCGTTGTTGATGATCCGGCCGCCGCGCGGCGTCTGCGCCTTCATGATCTTGATCGCCTCCTGGGCGCAGAGGAAGGAGCCGGTGAGGTTGGCGTCGACCACCTTCTTCCACTGCTCGAAGGGGAGATCCTCCAGCGGCACCGCCGGCGCGCCGGTGCCGGCATTGTTGAAGAGCACGTCAAGCCGGCCGAACGCCTCCTTGGCCGCGGCAAAGAGCGCCTTCACCTGCGCGAGATCGCCGACATCGGTGGGGACGACGAGGCTCCTCGCCCCGGTCCCCTTCCCCATCTCCGCCGTCTGTTCCAGCGCCTCCTTGCGCCGCCCGGCCAGCGCCGTCGCATAGCCGTCCTTCATCAGCGCCAGCGCCACCGCCCGGCCGATGCCGCTGCCCGCGCCCGTCACCACTGCGGCCTTGCTCACTCCCGCCATCCCATCCTCCCGTTTGCCGTGCCGGCCTTTGATGGCGGCTTGCCCTCAAGGCCGACGCTCTGATCTGCTATAGCAAAAAGCCGTGACGCGGCAAAAATACCTTCCGGGGGAGCATCGGAGTGAGGGGTGCATGCGATGAATGGCGCTGAACTGCTGGTCGCCGCCCTCGAGAACGAAGGCGTGCGGCAGATCTTCGGGATTCCCGGCGAGGAGAATCTCGACTTCGTCGAAGCGCAGCGACGCTCTTCGATCAAGCTGGTCGTGACCCGCCACGAGCAGGCCGCGGCCTTCATGGCCGCGACCCACGGCCGTCTCACCGGCAAGGCCGGGGTGTGCCTCTCGACCCTGGGTCCCGGCGCGCTCAACCTCACCACCGGCGCCGCGTATGCGCTGCTCGGCGCCATGCCGATGATCCTCATCACCGGGCAGAAGGGCATCCTCAGCCGCAAGCAGGCGCGCTTCCAGGTCGTGGACATCGTCTCGACCATGACGCCGCTGACCAAGATGGCGCGCCAGATCGTCAGTCCCGCGACCATCCCCGCGCTGGTGCGGGAGGCGTTCCGCGTCGCGCAGCAGGAGCGGCCCGGCCCCGTCCATCTCGAGCTGCCCGAGGATATCGCCGGCGCCGCCGCGCCCGACATTGCGCCGGTGCCGCTGCATCCGATCGAAGCGCCGGTCGCCCCTCCCGCAGCGCTGGAGCGGGCGGCCGAGCTGATCCTCGGGGCCGAGCGGCCGCTGGTGATGCTCGGGGCGGCGGCGAGCCGGCCGCGCCTCGCCGACGCGCTCTCCGATTTCGTGCGGCGCGTGCAGATCCCGTTCTTCAATACGCAGATGGGCAAGGGCGCGGTCGCCGGCGGATCGGGGCTCTACATGGGCACGGCCGCGCTTTCCGAGCGCGACTATGTCCATCGCGCCATCGACAGCGCCGATCTCATCATTTCGATCGGCCACGACACGGTGGAAAAGCCACCCTTCCTGATGGGACCGGCGGGACCCACGGTCCTCCATGTGGGCTATCTTCCCGCGACGGTCGAGGAGGTGTTCTTTCCCCATGCCGAGCTCGTCGGCGATGTCGGCCCGAGCCTCACGCTGCTGGCCGATCGCCTCGAGGGCCGGCTGCCGCGCGCCGGCGCGCTGCTCGGCCTGCGCGCCGAGATCCTCGCGCACCTCGCCGAGGGCGCCGAGGAAAGCCGCTACCCGCTGACGCCGCAGCGCATCGTCCATGACGTGCGACAGGTGATGCCGGAGGACGGCATCGTCTGCCTCGACAACGGCATGTACAAGATCTGGTTCGCCCGCAACTACCGCACCCATGTCGCCAACACGCTGCTCCTCGACAACGCGCTGGCGACCATGGGAGCCGGCCTCGCTTCGGCCATCACCGCCGCCATGCTCTATCCGGGGCGGCGCGTCCTCGCGGTGTGCGGCGATGGCGGGTTCATGATGAATTCGCAGGAGCTGGAAACGGCGGCGCGTCTCGGGCTCTCTCTCGTCGTGCTCATCCTCCAGGACGACGCCTACGGCATGATCCGCTGGAAGCAGGCGGCCGACGGTTTTCCCGATTTCGGCATGACCTTCGGCAACCCCGATTTCGTCGCCTATGCCAAGGCCTATGGCTTGCAGGGAGCGCGCGTTGCCAGCGCCGACGGCCTCGCGCCGGTGCTCGATGCCGCCTTTGCCGCCGGCGGCGTCCACCTCGTCGCCGTGCCGGTGGATTATTCGGAGAACATGCGGGTTCTGGTCGACGAGCTGCGCGCTGCCGAGACCGCAAAGCAGCGATGACCGTCGGCGGCGGTGCGCCCCTGCCGCCGAAACAAAATTGCGTCTAGGGGGATCACCCTTGCCTCGCCCGGCGGCTCGGCTATTGTCGGCAACGGCGGCCCGGACGAAGCAAGAGCAAGGGGAGGAGCCTCGTGGCGCAAGTTGTCCGCTATGAGCGGCGTGGCACCGTCGGCGTCATCACCATCGACAACCCGCCGGTCAACGCGCTGAGCCGCGCCGTGCGCCAGGGCATGGTCGACGGCCTGATGCAGGGGCTCGGCGACGAGGCGGCAAAGGCGCTCGTCGTCATCGGCGCGGGGCGCACCTTCATCGCCGGGGCCGACATCAAGGAATTCGGCAAGCCGCTCGAGCCGCCCGATCTGAACCGCGTCATCGCCGGGCTCGAAGGCGCGTCGAAGCCGACCATCGCCGCGATCCACGGCACCGCGCTCGGCGGCGGCCTCGAAGTGGCGCTCGGCTGCCACTACCGCATCGCTCTCCCCGCGGCGCAGGTCGGCCTTCCCGAGGTCAAGCTCGGCATCCTGCCGGGCGCCGGCGGCACGCAGCGCCTCCCCCGCCTCATCGGCGTCAAGCCCGCGCTCGACATGATCACCACCGGCGATTTCGTCCGCGCCGGCAAGGCGAAGGAGCTCGGCATCCTCGACGCCATCGTCGAGGGCGATCTGCTCGAGGGCGCGCTCCGCTTCGCCGAGGAAGTGACCCAGAGCGGCACCTCCGTCCGGCGCCTGCGCGAGCGCGACGACAAGCTCGCCGAGGCGCGCCAAAACAAGGCGCTCTTCGCCGAGTACCGCGCCGCGGTCAAGAAGCGTGCCCGCGGCCAGGAATCGCCGCTCCGCGCCATCGACGCGGTCGAGGCCGCGGCCCAACTCCCCTTCGATGAAGGCCTGCAGCGCGAGCGCGCGATCTTTCAGGAGCTCGTCGCCTCGACCCAGTCGCGCGCCTTGATCCATGCCTTCTTCGCGGAGCGCGAAGCGATGAGCATTCCCGACATTCCCGCCGACACACCGACCCGGCCGATCAAGCGCGCCGCGGTCATCGGCGCCGGCACCATGGGCGGCGGCATCGCGATGAATTTCGCCAATGCCGGCATTCCCGTGACGGTGGTGGAGACCGCAGCCGAGGCGCTGGAGCGCGGCCTCGGCATCGTCCGCGGCAACTATGCGGCGACGGTGTCGAAAGGACGGCTCGACCAGGCGACGATGGACAAGCGCCTGGGACTCATCACCGGCACGCTCGACTTCGCCGCCGCGGTCAAGGACGCCGATATCGTCGTCGAGGCCGTGTTCGAGGAAATGGCGATCAAGAAGGAGCTGTTCGGCAAGCTCGACAAGTTGACGAAGCGCGGCGCCGTCCTCGCCACCAACACCTCGAGCCTCGACGTCAACGCGATCGCCGCCGAGACGAGCCGGCCGCAGGACGTGATCGGCACGCATTTCTTCAGCCCCGCCAACGTTATGCGCCTGGTCGAGGTGGTGCGCGGCGCCAAGACCGCCAAGGACGTCGTGGCAACGGCGATGAAGCTGGGCAAGACGCTCGGCAAGGTGCCGGCGCTGGTCGGCGTGTGCGACGGCTTCGTCGGCAACCGCATGCTCTTCCAGTACGCGCGCGAGGCCGAGTTCCTGCTCGAGGAAGGCGCGCTGCCCTGGCAGATCGACAAGGCGCTGCAGGATTGGGGCCTTGCCATGGGCCCCTTCGCCATGAGCGACATGGCCGGCAACGATGTCAGCTGGCGCATCCGCAAGCAGCAGGCACCGACGCGGCCGAACGACCGCCGCTACTCCCATCTCGCCGACCACATCTGCGAGATGGGTCGCTTCGGCCAGAAGACCGGCGCCGGCTGGTACCGCTACGAGAAGGGCAGCCGCGCGCCGCTCCCCGATCCCGAGATCGAGCGGCTGATCCTCGCGGAAGGAAAGCGGCTCGGCCGCGAGCGCCAGGCGATCTCCGACGACGAGATCGTCAAGCGCACGATCTACGCTCTCGTCAACGAAGGCGCCAAGATCCTCGAGGAAGGCATCGCGCTCCGCCCGTCCGACATCGACGTCATCTATCTCGCCGGCTACGGCTTTCCCGCCTGGCGCGGCGGCCCGATGTTCTACGCCGACACCGTCGGCCTCGACCGCGTCGCCGCCGATGTGCGGCGCTTCCACGAGACCCACGGCTATTTCTGGCGGCCGGCGCCGCTGCTCGAGCGCCTCGCGCGCGACGGCAAGCGCTTCGCCGACCTCAATCCGGGGAAGGGATGAGAACGCTATCGGATGATAAGCACTGCATAACCGCCGTGCGTCCTTCGACAAGCTCAGGATGAGGACGTTTCTTGATGGCCCCTGGAAGATGCCCGAAAGAAATTCGCCTTATCCTGAGCCCGTCGAAGGACGCACGGCCGATCTGCAGCATTGCACCGCGGTGAACTCAAGAGAAGAGGAGCACCCCCATGGAACTGGCTTTCACGCCTGAGGAGCAGGCCTTCCGCGACGAGGTGCGGCGCTTCATCCGCGACAACCTGCCGGCCGACATCCAGGACAAGATGCTGAACGGCAAGAAGATGGGGCGCGAGGATTTCCTGCGCTGGCATCGCCTCCTCTATAAGCAAGGCTGGGTCGCGCCGAACTGGCCGGTCGAATCCGGCGGCACCGGCTGGACCGCCGTCCAGCGCCACATCTTCGAGGACGAGATCGCCGAGGCCGGCGCGCCGCCGGTCATTCCCTTCGGCGTCACCATGTGCGGCCCCGTCGTCCTCCGCTTCGGCAACGACTGGCAGAAGCAGTTCTTCCTGCCGAAGATTCTCTCCGGCGAGCATGTCTGGTGCCAGGGCTTCTCCGAGCCGGGCTCCGGCTCCGACCTCGCCTCGCTGCGCACCCGGGCGGTGCGCGAGGGCGACGAGTACATCGTCAACGGCCAGAAGATCTGGACGACCTCGGCGCATTTCGCCGACTGGATCTTCAATCTCGTGCGCACCGACCCCAACGCCAAGAAGCCGCAGGAAGGCATCTCCTTCCTGCTCATCGACATGAAGACACCGGGGATCACGGTGAAGCCGATCGTCACCATGGATGGCGGCGCCGAGGTCAACGAGGTCTTCTTCGACAACGTCAAAGTGCCGGCGAAGAACCTCGTCGGCGAGGAGAACAAGGGCTGGACCTACGCCAAGTTCCTGCTCGGCAACGAGCGCACCGGCATCGCCCGCGTCGGCGCCTCCAAGCGCGAGCTGAAGCGCCTCAAGGAGATCGCCCGCAGCGAGCAGGAAGGCGGCGCCCCGCTCACCACCAATCCGCGCTTCCGCGACAAGATCGCCGCGCTCGAGATCGAGCTGATGGCGCTCGAGATCACCAATCTGCGCATGATCGCCGCGATGCGCGGCGGCAAGGGGCCGGGACCCGAAAGCTCGATGCTCAAGATCAAGGGCTCCGACATCCAGCAGAAGCTGACCGAGCTCGCCTGCGAAGCTCTCGGCCCCTACGCCATGCCGTTCCAGCGCGAGGCGCTGGAAGCCGGCTGGAACGGCGAGCCGATCGGCCCCGACTACGCCGCGCCGATCGCGCCACACTACTTCAACTACCGCAAGGTCTCGATCTATGGCGGCTCGAACGAGATCCAGCGCAACGTCATCGCCAAGATGATGCTCGGGCTCTGAGGAAGGCCGACCCATGGACTTCGATTTGACGGAGGAGCAGCGCCTTCTCGACGAGACCGTGCGGCGGTTCGTCAAGGACGAGTACGACCTGCCCAAGCGCCGGCGCTACCTCGCCGAGCCCGCGGGCTTCAGCCGCGCGCTCTGGGAGCGCTATGCCGGGCTCGGCCTACTCGGCCTGCCCTTCGCCGAAAGCGAAGGCGGCTTCGGCGGCTCCGCCGTCGAGACCATGATCGTCATGGAAAGCTTCGGCCGCGGCCTCGTCGTCGAGCCCTATCTCGCCAGCATCGTCCTCGGCGGCGGCCTCGTCGCGCTCGCCGGCAGCGATGCGCAGAAAAAGGCGGTCTTGCCGCAGGTCGCGGCGGGGAAGCGCCTCCTCGCCTTCGCTCATGGCGAGCGGCAGGCGCGCTATGTCCTGACCGATGTCGAGACGACCGCCCGCAAGCAAGCGCACGGCTGGGTGCTGCGCGGGCAGAAGGGCGTGGTGCTGAACGGCGACAGCGCCGACACGCTCGTCGTCTCCGCCCGCACCGGCGGCGCGAGCCGCGACAGCCGCGGCCTCGGGCTGTTCCTCGTCGATGCCAAGGCGAAAGGCGTCGGCGTCCGCGGCTATCCGACGGTCGACGGGCTTCGCGCCGCCGAGATCACCCTCGACGACGTCCATGTCGATCATGACGCCGCGCTCGGCGATCCCGGCGAGGCTTACCCCGTGATCGAGCACGTCGTCGACCGCGCCATCGCCGCGCTCGCGGCCGAGGCGGTCGGCATCATGGAGACGCTGAACGCCGTCACCCTCGACTACCTCAAGACGAGGAAGCAGTTCGGCGTGCCCATCGGCTCCTTCCAGGCGCTGCAGCACCGCATGGCCGACATGGTGATCGAGCACGAGCAGGCGAAGTCGATGGCGGTGCTCGCCGCGCTCTCCGCCGATCTCGAGGACGCCGCCGCGCGCCGCCGCGTCATCTCCGCCGCCAAGGTGCAGATCGGCAAGTCCGGCCGCTTCGTCGGCCAGCAGGCGATCCAGCTCCATGGCGGCATCGGCATGACCGACGAATACGTCGCCGGCCACTATTTCAAGCGCCTCACCATGATCGACCAGACCTTCGGCGACGCCGACCATCACCTCGACCGCTTCGCCGACCTCACCCTGCCGGCGGGGTGAGGTCAACAGCCCCCGACTATCGGATTCACAGATCAGCGGCACAGTGCCATAGCCCCTCGCCCGCGAAGCGGGAGAGGGGACAACCCGTTCGATCGCTCCGCGATCGAACCCTCCGGGGCCGGTCGCAGAGCGACCGGCCGGGTTGTCCCGCGACCTTCAGGTCGCGGGAGGGTGAGGGTCACGCGGACGCGCG
>DASQSR010000360.1:0-2497 GCA_035642295.1 Allostellaceae bacterium
GCTCGCCGAGCGCCTGCTGGCGGCGCTCGAGGCCGGCGAAGCCGCGGGCGGCGACCGGCGCGGCCGCCAGGCGGCGGCGCTGCTCGTCGCCACCACCGAAGACTTTCCCGATATCGATCTGCGCGTCGATGATCACGTCGCGCCGCTCGCGGAGCTGCGCCGGCTGCTCGACCTCTATCGCCGCGAGTTGGCGCCGCAGCGCGACCTCTATCCGACCAAGGCCAATCCGGCAGGGCTCACCGACCTCGACGCCATCGAGGCGCGCTGGCGCGCCCGCGGCCTCGACCTCCGCTTCCGCCGCTAGAGGCTTTCGCTCAGCTGCCGCGCAGCCGCAGCAGCGTGTCGCCGAGGCTCAGCAGGATCTCGATGAGGATGAGCCCGATGATGTACCATTCGAGCCGCGTCGCGCGCTGGTTCTGCACGAGGTCGAGAACCGTATCCACGGTTTCGCTGATCAGCGCCAGCTTCGCCTCCAACGCGCGGCTGCGCTCGGCCAGCTCGTATTCATCCTCGAGCCGGGCATAGAGGCGCTCGAGCTCCGGGTGATCCCAGAGCACGTCGGGTTTTTCCACCATCTCGACACGCCCGACCATGCGGTGCTGGGTCAGCAGCACGCGGCCGATCTGCCGCAGCAGCTGCCGTGCCTGATAGCCGCTTCGTCCGGTGCGCTGAAGACGCTCGGCCAGCGGCTCGATCTGGTCGAAGACGCTGGCGATGCGCGTCTCGTAATGCGAGAGGATAAGGCTCTTCGAGAGCGCGTTGGCGACGATCTGCAGTCGATCGGGCGAGGCTTCCTTGAGCAGGATCGCCCCCGACGGCTCGATCTGGTCCTCGCTCCCGGGCTTGATCAGGATGTGGGCCTGGTCGGTTTCAGGGGCGGCAGCCGGCTCGCTGATGCGCGGCCCCAGCGAGCGCACGATCTCATCTTCTTCGATCGCCGATAGCCCGGTGAAAACCACGACGCCGTAGCGAAAGAGAAAAGCGATGCCGTCGCGGCCGATGCGCAGGGTCAGCGGATTGGTGGCGATGGTGTCGTCGCGCTCCAGGCCGCGCGTATCGAGCCGCTCGCCGAGCAGCAGCGCGCGGACCGGCACGGAGATCGAGGGCGTAGGCGCATCCATGTCGCAGCAGCGATCCAAAGCGGTCGGGAGAGCGGGATATTGCCCCGCCGGCCGGCGATGGACAACCCTTGCCGCTATGCTATGAATGGCGCTCGGACGACTTATCCACAAAAGAGACCACCAAGTTATCCACAGGCCGTCGCCGCTTGGAGCAATGGAGAGCAAGTGATGGACCATTCCGGAAGCATCACCTATCTGCGGCGCATGGCCCAGCGATGCCGCCGCGCGGCAAGCGAAATGAGTGGCGAGGAGGCTCAAGAGCTGGTCGATCTGGCGCAGCGCTGCGAGGCGCGCCTCGCCGAGCGTGCCCGGGCCGCCGAGGTGCTTGCCGACGAGGATTGAGGCGGCGATCCGCGGGAGGTGAGGCGCCAGTGATCACGAAGCAAACGGGCGGCGCTCCGAGCATCGTCATCGTCTAGACCCGCGCGAAACGAAGCGAGAAGGCGGCGCCGCCTTCGCTGCGGTTCTCGACCGCGATCGATCCCTCATGCGCCTCGATGATGCGCGAGACGATCGAAAGACCCAGCCCGGCATGACCGCCCCGGTAGCGGTCACGGCGCCAGAAGCGGCGGAAGATGAGTTCGCGCTCGCTCTCGGGAATTCCCGGGCCGGAATCGAGTACGCGCAAAGTGCCGCACTCGCCCACTTCGATCTCGACGGTGGTGCCCGCGGGCGTGTGGCTGATGGCATTCTCTGCCAGATTGCGGATCGCCTGGAACAGCGCTTCGGGATTGCCCCTGATCCAGACCGGGTCCTTGGCGCCGCTGAGCGCGATGCTCTTGCCGTCGGCGACGGCGAGCGGCGCGATGAAGGCGGCGACCTCGGTGGCGACATTGTGCAGGTCGGCGCGCTCTGCCGGATCGACGACGAAGCCCTCGAGCTCGGCGATCTCGAGGAGCTGGCCGACGATGCGGCTCATCCCGTCGATGTCGCGGCGCAGCGCCTCGACCATCGCCTGGTTCTCCAGCGTGTCGATGCGGGCGCGCAGGATGGCGAGCGGCGTGCGCAGCTCATGGGCCGCGTCGGCAGTGAAGTCGCGCTGGACGCGGAACCCCTGATCGAGGCGATCGAGCGCCTGGTTCACCGCGTTGACCAGCGGCAGGATCTCGCGCGGCAGGTCGCGCGTCGGCAGACGCACCTCGGTGCGCGCCGGGCCGATGGTCTGCGCGGTTTGCGACGCCTGCAGCACCGGCCGCAGCGCCCGCCGGAAAATGAAGATGTCGGTCATCAGCAGCGCCAGCAGGATCGGGACGGTGATCCAGCCGACGCGCGGAAAGAAATCGGCGACGATGTCGTCGATCAGCACATCGCGATGCGCGAGGTCCTGCGAAACCTCGACCCACAATCTCTCGCCGGCAATCTCCATCGGTTCGCTG
>DASQSR010000361.1:0-3804 GCA_035642295.1 Allostellaceae bacterium
ATCGCCGGTGAGCAGCGCGACATTGTCCTTCTCGCGCTCGCGCGGATCGTTGCTGAGGAGGAAATCGCGCTTGGCGGCGATCTCCAAGCCGAAGCGCTTGGCCGAATGCTCGAAGGCGGCGGTCATCGCCTTGTCCTCGGCAAGCGGTCCTTCGAGGACCAGCACCTCGCGCCATTTCCGCGCCACCAGCAGCTGCGCCAGCGCATCCCCCAGCATTGCCCGGCTCGGTACGACATTGGCGAGGTTCTTCTGGCACGCCGCGCCGCGGAGATCGTCGCCCGCCGCGGAGATGTTGAGCAGCAGAACGTCCTTGCTCCGCTCCGCCTTGGCGAGCGCCGCCATCGCCGCATCGGGCGCATCGACCAGGAACCAGTGGACGCCGCTGCCGGCGAGCGCGTCGACCTTCGGCGCGAGCCCGGCCGCATCGTCGACTTCGGCCTTCTCGATCGCGAAGCTGTGCCCCGAGGCGGCGGCGGCGAGATTCACCTCGCTAACGCCCATCTCGGCGCCGGCAACCGGCCGAGGCGGCGTGATCGTGGTCTCGCCGGGCCCCGGACGCTCGTCATAGCGGGGGTCATTGCTCATCTGCAGATAGCCGATGGTGATCGTCTTGCCGAGCGGCGCCGCCGTGACCGGAGCCGCGGCAGCAAGGCTCAGCGCCAAGGCAAGCAGGAGACGCTCAATCATCGACGGCGACGCCATAGGGATAATGCCCGACCGGCACCGATTTCAGCACTTTCTCCGCGGCGACGTCGATGATGCTGATGTCGTCGCTGCCGCCATTGGCGACGAAGAGCCGTTGCTGCGCGCGGTCGAAGGTGATGCCCCAGGGCCTTCGCCCGACCAGGAGGTAGCGCTCGACCTTGCGGCTCGCGATATCGACGACCGCGACGTTGTCGGCGCGGCCCAAGGTGACATAGGCGGTCTTGCCGGCCCGATCCATCACCAGCCCCACCGGCGACACGTCTTCCTTGCGCATGCCCGGCGGCAGGAAGTCGATCTTGGCGGTGACGCGGTTCGTCGCGGTGTCGATGACATCGACCTGCGCCGCGAGCTCGGTCGAAACCCAGAGCTCCTTGCCGTCGGGCGTCAGCGCGAAGCGGCGGGGGCGCGTGCCGGTGGGAATGTCGGTGCGCTTGCCACCGGGCAGCGCGATGGCATGGACGAGATTCGACCCCTCGGCGGCGACGTAGACGACCGAACCGTCATGGTTGAGCAGCACGCCCTCCGGCTCGAGCCCGACCGGGTAATGGCCGACCGCCTGTTTCGTCGCGAGATCGAGGACGGTCAGCTCGGCGTCCTCTTCGTTGCTGATGTAAAGGTGCCTCCCTGACGCGTCGAGATCGAACGTCTCGGGGTCGGAAATCTTGCCGATGCGATCGACCACCTTGAGCGACGCCACATCGACCACGGCGATCAGGTCGGAGCCGCCGCAAGCGACATAGAGCTTCTTGTGGTCGGGGCTGAACAGCATGCCGCGCGGCCGATGCGGCGTCTTGACCTCGCCTTCGAGCGCGTAGTCCTTGGCATTCAGCACCGTGAGCGCATCGCCGCGCTCATTGCTGACGAAGATGCGGTCGGTGCCCGCCGCCCTGGCGCCGGCCGCCAGCGCCAGCAGCGCTGCCAGCGCCAACGCCGCCAGCGGCCCCGCGCCTTGCTTCATCATTCTGCGCTCCTCCGTCCGTTGCCGCCGCGCTCCGGCGCCTTGGTCAAGGCCATGAAGGCGTCGGCGAGAGTCGGCATTCCCGCTTCCGCCGCCAGCGCCCGGGGCGTCCCGACGCGCAGCACCTTGCCGCGATGGAGAATGATCACCCGGTCGGCCGATTCCGCCTCGTCGATCAGATGCGTCGCCCACAGCACGCCGATCCCCTGCTCCGCCTTGAGGCGCAGCACGTGCTGCAGCAGCTCGCGCCGTGTCGCGGGATCGAGGCCCACGGTCGGCTCGTCCATCAGCACCAGCCGCGGCTCGTGCAGCAGGGCGCGCGCCAGCTCGACGCGGCGGCGGTTGCCGCCCGAGAGCTCGCGCACCTTGCGCTGCGTCATCTCGGCGAGGCCGAGCCGGGCGGTGGCGGCGGCAATGCGCTCTTCCTGCAGCGCCCGCGGCATGCCGTGCAGCCCGCCATGGAAGCGCAGATTGGCGAGCACCGTCAGGTCGAGATCGAGCGTCGGCTGCTGGAAGACGATGCCGATGCCGGCCAGCGCCGGCACGGGATCGCGGCGGATGTCGTGGCCGTGAATGCGGATGCTGCCGCCATCGGCGATGAAGAGGCCGCTGAGCAGCTGGAACAGCGTCGTCTTGCCGGCGCCGTTGAGGCCGAGCAGCGCGACGAACTCCGCGCCACCGACGCTGAGGCTCACCTGGTCGAGCGCCGTCACCGCACCATACCGTTTGGTGACGTCCTCGCAGAGGAGGACCGGTTCGCCCTCTCGGCTCATGCGGCGCTCTCCGCCGGCGAAACCGCCGCGAGGCCGCGCAGCAGGTCGGGGTAGCTCTCGAGGAGGCGCTTGCGCAACGCCTCGACCGCGGCGCTCTCGGGCCCCCGCGGCCGCGGCAGCTCGAGCGGCAGGTCGAGCACGACGCGAGCGGGGCCGGCGGACAGGAACAGCACACGGTCGCCGAGGCTCAGGGCCTCGCGCAGATCGTGCGTGACGAAGAGGATGGTCGGCCGCCGCCGCGCCCAGAGCGCCAGCAGCAGCTCGCGCAGATGCTGCGCGGTGGGCGCATCGAGCGAGAGGAACGGCTCGTCGAGCAGCAGCAGGCCGGGATCCCTGACGAAGGCGCGCGCCAGCGCCACGCGCCGCTGCTGCCCGCCCGAGAGCTGCGCCGGAAAGGCGTCGAGCAGAGACCCGAGCTGCATCTCGCGCAGCAGCTCCTCGGCGCGGCCCTCCTGCCGCGGCGTCGGCTGCAGCGCGAGGCGCACATTCTCGCGCACCGTGAGCCAGGGCATGAGCCGCGGCGCCTGGAAGACCATGCCGAGCGTGCCGGCGATAGCCGCGCCGCGCACACTGCCCTCATAGGCACGGTCGAGCCCGGCGAGGATCGACAGCAGCGTGGTCTTGCCGCATCCCGAGGGGCCGAGGATGCAGGCGAACTGCCCGGCCGGCACGGCAAAGCGCAGCGCCGCCAGCGCCGCGACCTCGCGACCGTCGCGGCGATAGGCCTTGCGCTCGATGGCGACGTCGAGGGCGGTCATGCGCGCCAACCGGCGAGCCGCCGCTCGAGCGGACGGATGAGCCAGCTTTCCGCCGCCAGCACCACGGCAATGAAGCTGGCGCTGTAGGCCAGGATCTTGGTGATGTCGAAGAACTGGAAATAGAGATTGAGGCGAAAGCCGACGCCGTTGCTCCGGCCGATGAACTCGGCGACCAGCACGATCTTCCAGATCAGCGACAATCCCGAGCGCGTCGCCGCCATGAGGTAAGGATAGAGCTGCGGCAGATAGACGAGGCGCAGCCGGCGCAGGGGCTTGAGGCGCAGCACGTCCGCCACCTCCAGCAGCTCGCGATCGACGGCGCGGGCGCCTTCGCGCAGGATCGCCGCGGTGTTCGGCACCTTGTTGAGCGCCACGGCGATGATCGCCGCGACCTCGGTCAGCCCGCCCCAGATGTAGCAGAGATAGATGATGACCAGCGCCGGGGTGTTGAGGCCGAGCACCAGCCAGAGATCGAAGAAGGCGTCGATGCGGCGGCTCTTGCCCATGAGAATGCCGATGGCGGAGCCGACGGCCATGGCGAGGGCGAAGCTCGCCGCGACGCGCAGCAGCGTGACGCCGAGATCGAGCGGCAGCTGGCCGCTGGCGACCA
>DASQSR010000362.1:0-8941 GCA_035642295.1 Allostellaceae bacterium
ACGCGCTCGACGCGGCCATAGACATAATGGTCGAGCATGACGTCGCCGACGCACAGCACCCGCGAGCGCGCGAGCGCTTCCACCAGGGGAATGAGATCGGTCTCCGACATGCCGCGTCCTCCTTCAAGGCGCCGGGCGCGAGGGGTCAGGAAAAGCGCCGGTTGCCCCCTCAACCGGCCAGGGAGCTACTCGATTGCGACCGGACGCACCATACCTCATCGCGCCGTCCCCGCGAAAGCGCGAGGGGGTCGACGCTGGTCCAAAAGTGGCTGAGCTCTGGCGACTTTGGCGCCGCCCCTGCGAATCCGGGCTATCGGACTCACGGATCACGGCGCGGTGCCGACGCCCCTCGCCCGCGAAGCGGGAGAGGGAGGGACCCGCGACCTTCAGGTCGCGGGAGGGTGAGGGTCAGACGGACGCGCGCGCCGTTTCAAGCGCACGGGCAATCGCGTCGGCCACGCCCTCGGAGTTCGTGAGAATGTCGTTGTTCCAGAAACGCGGAACGCGCCAGCCGTGCTTTTCGGGCCAAGCCGTCCGGCGGTGATCATAGACACTCTCGGCGTGCTGATCGCCATCGGCCTCGACCGCCAGACGGTGCTCGATGCACGCGAAATCGAGAATGAAAGGACCGAGCGGATGCTGGCGACGGAACTTGTCGCCTTCGAGCCGCCGCGCCCGCAAAATCGACCACAGCCGACGTTCGGCGTCGGTCATGTCGGCGCGGAGTTGGCGCGCTTTGCGGTTCACCATGCCGCACAGCTTATCAGCAAATCACGCCCAGACCCTCACCCTCCCGCGACCCGAAGGGTCGCGGGTCCCTCCCTCTCCCGCTTCGCGGGCGAGGGGCTATGACACCGCGCCGTGATCTGTGAATCCGATAGGTGCGAAGCGGGAAGCGACCGCATGACGGTCGCTCCCGTCGCTCACCAGAGCGGCGGAGAGGGCTCAATCTGAACTGCTCCCCCGTTACCGGGAAATGCTCTAAGCCGCCCGGATCGTCGCCAGGAAGGTGTCGACCTCGCCGCGTAGCGTCTCGCCGTGGCGCGACAGCTCGGTGGAGGCCTCCACCACCTGCTGCGCGGCGACGCCGGTCTCGCCGGCGGCGCGGGTGACGCCGCCGATGTTGCCGGAGACGTCGTTGACGCCGCCCGCCGCGCTTTTGACGCTCTCGGCGATCTGCTCGGTGGCGGTGCCCTGAAGCTCGACCGCAGTGGCGATCTCGCGCACGATGCCGTTGATCCGGCCGATGGTCGCGCCGATGCCGCGGATCGCCGTCACCGCCTGTCCGGTGGCGCCCTGGATCTCCTTGATCTGCGTCGTGATCTCGTCGGTCGCCTGCGCCGTCTGTGTGGCCAGCGACTTGACCTCGCTCGCGACCACCGCGAAGCCCTTGCCTGCCTCGCCCGCGCGCGCCGCCTCGATGGTGGCGTTGAGCGCGAGCAGGTTGGTCTGGCTGGCGATCTCGTTGATGAGCTGCACCACGGCGCCGATACGCTGCGCCGCTTGCGAGAGGCCCTCGACGATGGTGTCGGTGCGCGTCGCCTCGTCGACGGCACCGGCGGCGATCTCGGCCGATTGCGTCGCCTGATCGCCGATCTGCTTCACCGAGGCGGAGAGCTCGGTGGCAGCGGCGGCGACGGTCTTGACGCTGCCCAGCGCCAGTTGCGAGCCCTCGGCGACGAGCGTCGCCTGGCGGTCGGCATCCTTCGCCATCGCCGCCATCGACCGGGCCGAAGCCTGCATCTCGGTCGAGGATGAGGCGACCGCCTCGACCACGCCCTTGACGCTGCGCTCGAAGCGCGCCGCGAGATTCATCATGGCGTTGCGGCGCTCCTGCTCGGCGCGCGCCTTGATCTCGCGCTGCTCGGCCTCGAGGCGGCGCATCTCGAGGGCGTTGTCCTTGAAGACGCCGAGCGCCTCCGCCATCGCGCCGATCTCGTCGCTGCCGAGCCGGGGCACGGCGAGGGAGAGGTCGCCGGCGGCAAGGCCGCGCATCGCCTGCTCGACCTGGAACAGCCGGCCGATGACGTTCCTGCCGACATAGAGCCCGCCGATGACGAGCGCCAGCAGCAGCCCCGCCGCCGCCATGGCGAAGAGCATCCACTGGCTGTCGACGACCAGGCGGCGCGCCTCCTCGGCGGTGCTCTCCGTCTCGGCCTTTGCGGCGGCGACGCCGCTCTCGATCGCGGCGGCGAGGCTCTTGGCGCGGTCCTTGTTGGTCTCCATCAGCGCGGCGCGCTTCTGCTGCGCCGTGAGGATGTCGCGGCGGAGCTGCACCGGGTTCGCCTCGACCAGCTTGTCCCATTCGCCAACCAGCGGCGTCAGCGCCTTGTTGGCGGCCTGATCGAGATCGTCGAGCGCGGCGCTCAGCGTCTCGTCCTCGCGGCGGATGGTCTGATTGATGGGATCGAGCTCGGCCGGATCGCGCGCCGCGCCGAGCTGGGCGAAGGCGGATTGCAGCGCCGCGTTCGAGGCGCTCAAGCGTCCGATGGCGCGGGCGGCATCGGCGACGTCCTGGAGCTTGCGCGCCGCCGCCTGGCGATCGGCCGCCGAGGTCGATTGCGCGCCGAGAACGGTGATGAGGCCCGTCGTGGTGTTGTGTTCCTCGGTGGTGAAGGGTTCGAGCGCCGCCGAGAAGCGCTGGCCGAGCTCGGTCGACTGGTGCAGCATCGGCTCCAGCCGCGCTTCTCCGTCATTGGCCTGCTGCACCAGCGCGGCGGCATCCTTGATGCCTTGGCGGAGCTGGTTCAGCGCGGCCTCGATCGGCGCCGTGCGATCGGTGCCGCCATCGCCCTGGCGCAGCTGCTGCAGCAGCGCGTCGGCGCGCGCGGCCTCTTCCTCGAGCAGCTTCTGCTGCGTCGCGTAGACCGCGGCGCTCTGCGCCTCGGCGAGGCTCTGGCCGGCGAGGACGACGCGGTCGCCTTGCCGGGCGAGGTTGAGCGAGGTCTCGATGCGCGGCACCTCGCGGGCGACCACCGCGTCGAGCGATCCCTGGACGGAGTGGAAGGCCCGCCAGGAAACACCCGCCGCGATGATCGGCAGCAGCGAGATCACGCCGAAGGCCAGCCAGAGCCGGCCGCGCACGCCCGTGAGGATCGCCGGCATCACTGTCCCCGCTCCCCTAAGCTTACTCGGCGCTGCTGAGCTTGGTGGCGAACTCGCGGTCGAGCAGCGCGTCCGTCGTCTTGGCGATGTCGACCTTTGCCGGAATGATGCCGACGCGCTGCAGCACCAGGCCCGCCGCCTTGATCGTCTTCTCCTGCGCCGGCCCGATCTGCGAGTTGCGGAGGTCCGTGCGCTCGAGCTGGCGCTCGGCGACGGCGTCGTCGATCTTGGCGGCCTTGACCAGCGCCGCCTTGAGGCCGGCCGGGTTCTCCATCGCCCATTGCCGCGCCTTCTCATAGGCCCGGAGCACGCGCGCCACCACCGCGCCGTGCGCGGCGAGGAAATCCTCGCGCACATTGAGGATGCCGTAAGTGTTGAGGTAGGGATCGCGGAACAGCAGCCGCGCATGCGACTGCAGCTCGGCCTCCGCCATCATCGGATCGAGGCCGGCCCAGGCATCGACCTGGCCCGCTTCCATCGCCTTGCGGCCATCGGCATGCTGCAGCGGGACGATGGTGATGTCCTTCTCCGACAGGCCGGCATCCTCGAGCGCGCGCAGCAGGAAGATGTGCGGATCGGTTCCGGGCGTCACCGCCACCTTCTTGCCCTTGAGGTCGGCGACGGTCTTCAGCGGCGAATTCTGCGGCACCACCAGGGCGGTCCACTCCGGACGCGAATAGACATAGACGGAGCGGATCGGAACGCCGTTGGCGCGCGCCATCAGCGCCGCAGCGCCGGCGGTCGAGCCGAAATCGAGCGTGTTCTTGTTGAGCCCGTCGATCGCCGTGTTGCTGCCGAGGCTCTTCACCCATTCAACGGTGATGCCGTCCTTGGCGAACTCCTTCTCGACATAGCCCTGCTCCTTGAGGACGAGGCTCACGGGGTTGTAGGTGGCGTAGTCGATGCGCAGCTTGGTGAGCTGATCGGCGTTGGCGCCGACAGTCAGCGCCAGCAACGCCGCGAGCGCGCCGGGCGCGCGTTTGAACAGCAGCTTGAGCATGTGGTGGTCCCCTGTCGGCAGGTTCAACGTGCCGGCGATGCTAGGCGGCCGACTCTTAACAATGTGCCAAAAAAACGCAGCGAACCGGGGATTACTCGCGGCAGGAGAATACCTCTGCCCGAGCAATAGACTGAGTGTGAGACGCTGTCGCCGGGGTTTTACGCGTTTCCCCGCGGATCAGAGCCGGGTCGAGAGCCAGATGGCGAGGCGCGAGCCCGCCTTGATCGCGGCGCTGAGCGCGGCATAGGCGGGCGCTTGCTCGGCGCCATGCGCGAGCGCCACCTCGCGATGCTCGTTCTCGTCGCGGCGGAACTCGTCGAGCGTCGCTTTGAGCGCCGGCTCCGCCGCCCCGAGCGCCTCGCTCTGGCGGCGGTAATGCTCGTCGATCACTTCCTCGACGGCGACCGTGCAGGCCATGGCGGCGCGCTCGCCCATGAGCGCGGTGGCGGCGCCGAGCGCGAAGCCCGCGGCATGCCAGAGCGGCGACAGCATCGTCGGCCGCACACGGCGAGCGACGACGAGCTTCTCGAAGGCGGCGAGATGGCGCTGCTCCTGCTCGGCCATGCGGCGCAGCACGCTCGCCGAGCGGGCGCGGCCGAGCACGGCGAGCTGGCCGTCATAGATGCGCTTGGCGCCGTACTCGCCGGCATGATCGACGCGGATCATGCGGGCGATCAGCTCCTCGCGCGAGGGATCGCCGGGCAGCCGGCGCACCGTTTCACTCATCCTGCCCTCCCGAGACTTGGCCGCCGCAGCGCCCAGAGCGCGCCGCAGGCGAGCACGAGCGAGGCCAAGACGTTCCAGCCGGCGAGCGTCACGCCGAAGAGCGACCATTGCGGCTGATCGCACTGGACCGGCTGCTGCGCCAGCAGCCGCTGACGCAGCTCCTCGATGCTGGCGGCGGGGCCGGCGCCGGTGCAGGCGCTGGGACCCGCGAACCAGTGATGCTCGACGCCGACATGGTAGAAGGCGAGCCCGGCGCCGGCAAGGAAGGCAAGCGCCGCGAAGGCAAGCGCCGTCGTGGTGAGGCGGCGCTCGCCGGCCGGCAGCGCGACGGCGCTCGCGGCGATGACGGCGTAATAAGGCCAGCGTTCATAGAGGCAGAGCTCGCAGGGGATGAGCCCGCCCCAGAGCTGCGATGCCCAGGCGGCGCCGACCACGGCGATGCTCGCCACGAGCAGCAGCAGCAGCGGAAAGCGGCGCGCCGCGCTCACGGGCGCTTTCCTGTCTTCGCCACGGCCTTCTCCGGCAGCGGCAGGCGATGCTTCCAATGGCGCCGGACGTACCAGGCGAGCAGCAGCGCCAGCGCGCCGATGATCACGGCATGGAGGTCGTGGAAGGCCTGGCGCAGCGCCGGGTCGGTGTTCCAGCGCTCGCCGAGGCGGAAGCCGATATAGGCAAGGGCGTAGCACCAGGGCCAGGAGCCGAAGAACGTGTAGAGATGGAAGCGCGCCTGCGGCATCCGGGCGATGCCGGCGGGCAGCGCGATGAACGTGCGCACCACCGGCAGCAGCCGGCAGACAAAGACAGTGAAGCCGCCATAGCGCGCGAAGAAGCGGTCGACGAGGTCGAGGTCATGGCGCGTCATCAGCACGTAGCGGCCCCAGCGCTCGACCAGCGGCCGGCCGCCGAAATAGCCGACCGCATAGGCCGCCGCCGAGCCGAGATTGCAGCCGAGCGCACCCGCCGTCGCCACCAGCCCCAGGTCGAAGCGGCCGACATAGGCGAGATAGCCCGCGAACGGCATGATGACTTCCGAAGGCAGCGGAATGCAGGCGGATTCGATCGCCATCAGCAGCAGGATGCCGAGATAGCCGAGGCCCGAGATCGTGGCGATGACAAAGCCGGCCAACAGGGCGATGAGGTGCTCGAGCACGGGGCGCCGCGGCCGCTCAGCGGGGCCGGCGGCCGAAGAAGCCGACGCCGTGCAGCTTCATCACCACCTCGCCGTCCTGGTTCACCATCTCGCCGAGGCTCTTCACCGTGCCGCGATCGGGCCGGCTCCGCGACGGGATGAGGTCGAGGATGGTGAGGCGGCCAGTCAGCGTATCGCCGGGCCGGACCGGCTTCACCCACTCGATGCGATCGACGCCGGGCGAGCCCATGCTGTGGGCGACGGTGGCGATGAAGCCGTCGACGAGGAGGCGCATATAGAGCCCGACGATGTGCCAGCCGCTGGCGACGAGCCCGCCGAAGACGCTGCGCTTCGCCTGCTCCGGGTCGGTGTGGAAGGGCTGGGGATCGAAGTCGCGCGCAAACGCGATGATCTCCGCCTCGCTCACCGCGCGACTGCCGAGCGGCACGACCTCGCCGACGCGAAAGTCCTCGAAGTACCGGCCCGCCATGTCGCTTCCCTTGCCGCTACGGGCGCGGGTGTAGCGGAGAGCGCCGGGGCGGCGCAAGCCGGGCGCGCGGCGTTGACGCTCCCTGGCGCGTCACTATAGTGACGCCCGCGCCGGCCCCTGTGGCGGAATGGTAGACGCGGCAGACTCAAAATCTGTTGCTCGCAAGGGCGTGGGGGTTCAAGTCCCTCCAGGGGCACCAGCGATTGCAAGGCGCTCTGCCGATAGCCCGGTGAATCCCGCGACATGGCAGCCGAATTGGCGAGCATCGGGCTGACACGCGGCCCGGTTTCGCGGGCTCTGGGGTGCCCGTGGCATTGGCTTGAACGCGCCTTCGGCCCCCGCGGGAGCAGCCGCAATCGGGCCGGAGCTTGGTTTCAGCCACTCCTACTACTCGTAGCACCACTCCGGCCGGTACCAGCATATATCGGGCGGCGGCGGTGGCGGCCCCCGTGGCCGCCCATACTCGGGCCTGCCGTGTTCGGACGGCGGCGGGCCTCGGTCGAAGCCGCCGCCGCCGCGCGGATCAGCACCCCATGCCAGCCCGGGTGCCGCGAGCGCCAGCAGCAGTATCAGGATGAAGCGGTTCATTGGCGCCTCCATCAGCCAAGGAGCCAATCCTGTTTGACTGTTTTGGTTATGTCAACCGCTTTCTAAACTGTTATTATAGCATATAAAAATACATCTTGAATGAAGGCTATATAGACGGCAATTTTTACCGCTAGATCGCAACTAGGGGGACGTCAGCATGAAATCGCAGCTCGGGCACCAGCGCAGCGTGGTGCTGCTCCGTATTGCCCAGCGTCAGTTTGAGTATTGGTCGGCGTTTCACCGGTTTGCGCCGGACGATGAGCCGTATACGCTCCACTACTGGAATCTATTTTCGGGAATGTACGACTGGCAGGTCACCGGTCGTCAAGTCATGATATCTGACGCGGATGATTTCGTCAGAATTACGGGGCGAGACCGCGCTCGAAAAATCATCAAAAGAGCCATGAACAGGGGATTTATAAACGAATCCCGCCTCGAGAGCAATAGACTCAAAAAGACCGTTACTCTTTCCCGAGAAATTTTTGACCATGTGGCCGGCACAATCGATTTGTGTTTCGCGCAACTGGATGATCATTTTGTCAACGAACTCGGATACAAGAGATCCAATGATCTGAATCATCCCGATGGGAAACCGGTCGCGACACCACCGTTTCCGGGTGGACGGCCCGATCACGGCGCGGACCGCAAGAACGAGAAAGGGCGGTAAAACGCGCGCGCACCGCCGCCAACCGCTTACCGGAGCGTTTTTCGCCGCAGGGCGTTGTTGCCATTGGCTCAGCGAATGGCCGTCGCGGTTTGGCCGCCAATGAGCCCGCCGCGGAGGGAAAACGTTTGCGCCACCTCGTCGCGCGGCACCCCGGGAAAGAACGAGCACTGTCGTATTGGCCTTCCCCCGACGATGTCATGAAATGCCGCGCACTCGCGGCCGAGATCGACCGGCGCGCGTTGGAAACCGACGCCTATGACGCCGAGAAACAATGGACCGCCCCTTCCGGGCAGCCGGTCTATCCCGCGCCGATCAAGCCAGAGGACATCACCGCAGAATTTCTTGCCGACATTCCCAAGCGCGCATCCTTCTTCACCGGCTGGCCGCCGGAAGGAGTAATTCTCACGGGGCTCGGCACGGCGCTATGGCGGGCAGTTCGTCCGCTGTCGCCGGCGCTCGGCGTTCGTCTTCTCGCGCGCTGGTGGCACCGCCTGCAGCGCGAGCCGAGCCACTATACGGGCCCGACGCGCGACGCGGCGCGTCTCCTTGCGCGTCGTCTCGAGCGCCATCTGCCGGTCGCGCTGCGCCCCCCCGCCAACTTCGACGGAACTGACATGGATCGGCTGGCGCTGTGCGAGCGCCTGACCGCGACGCACAATTTGGGCGTCTTCCGTTGTCTTGCAGCGAGCGCCTCTCCGGTCATTCTCGAGATCGGCGCCGGCTATGGGATGCTGGCAGCCGCGCTGCTCGAGGCGTTCCCGTCCGCGGTCTATCTCGTCGTCGATATTCCGAGTTCGCTCACTCTGGCGGGATGCTATCTCGCGACACGCCGGCGCTGTCGCGTTGCGGTGTGTCGGGCACCAGCCGGACTTTCCTCCGGCGAGGTGGGCCTCACCCTTAATACCGATCTCTCCGCGATCGAGGGTCGCCCGATCACGCTGGCGATCAACACGCTGTCCTTCGGCGAGATGAACCCGGCCATTGTCGGCCAATATGCGGCCTTTCTTCGCCGCAACCTCGCGCCGACGGGGTTCTTGTTCGAGCAGAATTTCGACAATACGCATGTCGGCAGCGAGAACTTTTGCGATCCCGCGGCCGTCTTAAGTCGTCATCTGCGGCTTCGCGCGCACGAACGTCGGCGTCGCTACCTGAAAGGCGTCCCGCGTCTGTGGGCTATGTCTTGATGCTGGGGGACCGCTCGCCCCCTCAACGGGCGCCCGCGGCCGCCAGCTCCCC
>DASQSR010000363.1:0-3089 GCA_035642295.1 Allostellaceae bacterium
TCGGTTCGCCATTTGCTCGCCGCCGCCGCTGCCGAGGGCGAGTTCGCGCCGCTCGATGCGGCGGCTCCCGAGCGCGCTAGCGGCCTCATCGTGCTCGGCATGGGCAAGCTCGGAGCGCGCGAGCTCAATTATTCCAGCGACGTCGATCTCATCATCCTCTATGACGGCGAGAACGCGCCTTACCGCGGCGCGCACCATGCCGGGCGCTTCTTCGTGCGCCTCGCCCAGGAGCTGGTGCGGATGATGCAGGAGCGGACATCCGACGGGTATGTCTTTCGCACTGATCTTCGGCTCCGTCCGGATCCCGCCTCGACGCCTCCCGCGCTCACGGTGGCGGCGGCGCTTGCCTATTATGAGAGCGTCGGACAGAACTGGGAGCGCGCGGCGCTGATCAAGGCGCGTGCGGTGGCCGGGGATCTTGCCGCCGGCGCCGCTTTCCTCGCGCAGCTGCAACCGTTTCTCTGGCGCAAGCATCTCGACTTTGCCGCGATCGCGGACATCCACTCGATCAAACGCCAGATCAACGCTCATCGCGGCGGCGGCCGCATCGCCGTCGCCGGCCACAACATCAAGCTCGGCCGCGGCGGCATTCGCGAGATCGAGTTCTTCGCCCAGACGCAGCAGCTCATCTGGGGCGGCCGCTTCCCAGCGCTGCGCGAGCCCCGGACCTGCGCCGCGCTCGACGCGCTGGCGAAGGCCGGCCGGATCGGCGCGGCGACCGCAACCGGGCTCAAGGCGGCCTATGGCTTCCTGCGCAAGGTCGAGCACCGCTTGCAGATGATCGACGATGCGCAAACGCATACCCTGCCCGCCGACGCGGCCGGTCTTGCCCGCTTGGCGGCATTTCTCGGCTTTCCCTCGGCCGAGGCCTTTTCGCAGGAGCTGCTGCGCCACCTCGGGGCGGTCGAGAGCCGCTATGCCGCCCTCTTCGAAGAGGCGCCGACCCTTGCCGCGCCGGGCAACCTGGTCTTCACCGGCACCGAGGACGATCCCGAGACGCTGAAGACCCTGGCGGGGCTCGGCTTCGCTGATCCCGCCGCGATCGCCGCGCTCGTTCGCGGCTGGCATCACGGCCGCTACCGCGCCACGCGGAGCCAGCGCGCGCGCGAGCTGCTGAGCGAGTTGGCGCCGGCGCTGCTGCGCGCCTTCGGCGCCTCGGCCAATCCCGACGCCGCCTTCCTGCGTCTCGACCAGTTCCTGGCGCGGCTGCCGGCGGGCGTGCAGCTCTTCTCGCTGCTCTACAACAATACGGCGCTACTTGACCTCATCGCCGAGATCATGGCGGCAGGACCGCGCCTCGCCGATCTTCTGGCGCGCCGGCCCGGCCTTCTCGATGGCGTGCTGAGCGCGGCATTCTTCGATCCGCCGCCGTCGCGCGCGGCGCTTGCGGCCGAGCTCGACCGCCTCCTCGCCGGCGCCCGCGACTATCAGGACGTCCTCGACCTCGCGCGACGCTGGGTCGGCGACCGCAAGTTCCACATCGGCGTGCAGCTGCTCCATGCGAGGCTCGACGGCGAAGCGGCGGGCGCCGCCTTTGCCGACATCGCCGAGGTCGCGATCGCCGGATTGCTGCCGCGCGTCGCCGCCGAATTCGCCCGGAGTCACGGAACCGTGCCGGGCGGCGGCATGGTCGTGCTCGGGCTCGGCAAGCTCGGCAGCCGCGAGATGACGGTGACCTCCGATCTCGACCTTGTCCTCATCTATGACGCGCCGGAAGCGGTCGAAGCCTCGACGGGCGAGCGACCGCTGCCGGTCTCGACCTATTACGCGCGGCTGAGCCAGCGCCTCATCAACGCGCTCACGGCGATGACGCCGGAAGGCAATCTTTATGATGTCGACATGCGGCTCCGGCCGTCGGGGACCAAAGGGCCGCTCGCGTCGAGCCTCGCCGCGTTCCGCCGCTACCACGCCGAGCTCGCCTGGACCTGGGAGCAGATGGCGCTGTCGCGCGCGCGCATCGTCGCCGGAGTGGAGCCGCTCGCCTCGGCAACCGGCGCCGTGGTGGCGGAGGTTCTGACCCGGCCACGCGATCCGCAGCGCCTCGCCCACGACGTGTCGGACATGCGCCGGCGCATCGTCGAGCAGCACCGCAACCCCTCGCCCTGGGAAGTGAAGCACCGGAGCGGCGGGCTGGTCGATATCGAGTTCATTGCCCAGTACCTGCAGCTGCGCGAAGCGGCGCGGCACCCCGAAGTACTGCAGCAGAACACCGCCGCGGCGCTGGGCGCCTTGGCCGGGATCGGCGCGCTGGAGCCGAGGGCCGCATCCGAGCTGCTCGCGGCGCTCCGGCTTTGGCGCAATCTTCAGGGCCTGATCAAGCTTACCGTCACCGAGCCGTTCGACGAGGCGGCGGCACCACCGGCGCTCAAGATGCTGCTGGCGCGCGGCGCCGGCGCGGTTGACTTCGTCGCGCTCACGGCGGATATGGAAGCCGCGGCGGCGCGCGCGTTCGCGCAATATTGCGCGATCGTCGAAGCGGAGGAAGAGCCACGATGAGCATCGAGATCGGCGACAAGGCGCCGGATTTCACCTTGCCGACCGATGGCGGCGGCAAGCTGACCTTGTCCAAGCTGCGCGGCCGCAAGGTCGTCCTCTATTTCTACCCCAAGGACGACACCTCGGGCTGCACCGCCGAAGCCTGCGGCTTTCGCGACAGCTTCCCCAAATTCGGCAAGCTCGACGCGACCGTGATCGGCATCTCGCGCGACAGCGTCGCCTCGCACGACAAGTTCAAGCGCAAGCACGAGCTGCCCTTCACCTTGGCCGCGGACGAGGAAGGCGAAGTCTGCGAGCGCTACGGCGTCTGGGTCGAGAAGAGCATGTACGGGCGCAAATACATGGGCATCGAGCGCGCGACCTTTCTCATCGACGAAGCGGGCGTCGTGCAGGGGCTCTGGCGCAAGGTGAAGGTGCCGGGCCACGTCGAGGCGGTGCTCACCGCCGCCAAGGCGCTCTGAGCGCCGCGGCAACGCTCGCCGCCGCCGCGTGCGGCGTGCTCGAAGCCGCCGAGCCGGCGGCGAAGGTCGAGCGGACCGCCGCCATTGCCGCGCTGTGGCACGCCGGCGGGCTCGCCGGCATCGGCACCGCCC
>DASQSR010000364.1:0-2383 GCA_035642295.1 Allostellaceae bacterium
AGGGCGATGGCGCCGACATCGACGCGGTCATCGATCGCGCCGGTGCGCCGGTTCGCGGCGACGATGCTCGAGGTCAGCACCAGCCCGTCGGCGCCGCCGGTCTTGAGCCGCGCCGCGGCGTTGGCGGCGGAGATCGTGCCCATGCTGGTGCCGACAAGCCAGACCCGCACCGGCGCCTTGCGGCGAAGATAGGCGATGACCGCGGCGATATCCTGGGCGTGCTCGGCGCTGCTGCGGAAGTTGTCGAGCCCTTCGGGATGGTCGGAAGGCGCATCGACCGAGGCGACGAGAAAGCCGGCGGCGGCAAAGGCGCCGCGCATGCGGATGAGGAAATTCTTGCTGTCGAGAACCGGCCGGTGCGCGCTGTTGAGAAGTCCGTTGCCGCCGGTGAAGAGAATGAGGCTTCCGACCGGCGGACCCGGCGGCGCCAGCAGCCAGAATGGCTGAGTGACGCCGGGCCTGGTCGGCAGCTGGACGAGCTCTTCGGCGCGTGCCGGAAGGCTCGAGAGAACCAGCGCCAGAAGCGCCGCGAGCACGCCGGTGATCCGCAAGCTTCCCCCCTTTTCGAGCGATCGCCTTTAGTCGGCCGATGCCCCAATCGCGGCGAAGATCGGCGCCGCGGCCTCATCGGCGTTCCGGCCGCGGAGATAGAGAGCGAGATTGGCGGCGGCATCGGCCGCGCGCTCGCCCGGCGGGCGCGCGGCTTCGGCCGGCGCCAGCAGCTGCAGACGGCGCTGGGCGATGCGTTCGGCGGCGAGCTCGGCCGCCTTCGCCGCCTCGTAGAGCTCGAGCACGGGGCCGCTGCGATCCTCTTCCTTGAGCGCGCGCCGGGCCGCGCGCAGGCGCCCGATGACGGCGTTGCGCCAGGGCGCGTTGGTCTCCTCGGCCTGGGCGAGGTCGGCGGCGGCGAGCCGGCCGCGACCGCTCAGCCCGACCCAGCAGGCATAGAGCACGAGGTTGACGTCGCAACCATGGCGATCCTGCAGCGCGATGCAGGCCGGCGAGACACCCGGGCGGCCGTAGAAGCCCAGGGTGAAGGTCCAGAAGGGATCGGCGGTTTCAGCCATCGCCAAGACTAATACCAAGTCCGCGCGCCGTGCGCACCATGGCGCTGTCGGGGTCGACCTGCTGCGGCATCGCCACCGCCTCGGCGAGCGGCACATCGACCAGCGCGCGGTTCTGCCAGGCGACCATGCGGTCGTATTTGCCGGCGGCGATGAGATCGACGGCATGAACGCCGAACGCCGACGCGATCATGCGGTCGCTCCAGGTGGGCTCGCCGCCACGCTGCACATGGCCGAGGATGGTGACGCGGGTCTCGGCGCCGGTCATGCGCGCCAGCGCGTCGCCGAGGCTGTAGCCGATGCCGCCATAGCTGACGCTGCCGCTGGAGTGCTGGCGCTGCACGCGCCGCCCGCTGTGGTCCTTCACCGCCTCGGCGACGACGACGAGGGCGAAGTTACGGCCTTGGCGGCGGACCTTCTCGATATGCGCCGCAACATTCTCGACGGTGTAGGGAATCTCCGGGATGAGGATGACGTCGGCGCCGCCGGCGATGCCGGCGGCGAGCGCGATGTGGCCGGCATCGCGCCCCATCACTTCCAGGACCATGACGCGGTCGTGGCTCGCCGCGGTCGGCTGCAGGCGGTCGAGCGCCTCGGTCGCCACCATCACCGCGGTGTGGAAGCCGATCGAGTTCTCGGTGGCGCCGACATCGTTGTCGATGGTCTTGGGAATGCCGACGAGGTTGATGCCGCCTTGCTGCGCCAGCCGGCGCAGGATGGCGAAGCTGCCATCGCCGCCGATCCCGATCAGCGCGTCGATGCCGAGCTCGTGCAACCCGGCGATGACCTCGGCGGAGCGGTCCCGAAGGCTGCCATCGGCCATGGGAAAGGCGAAGGGATCGCCGCGATTGGTCGTGCCGAGGATGGTGCCGCCGAGGCGGAGGATGTTGACCGTCGAGATGCGCAGGTCGAGGGCCTCGAACTCGACCGGCCGGCGCAGCAGGCCCATGGTGCCGTGGCGGATGCCGAGGACGCGCCAGCCATGGCCAAGGACGGCGCGGCTCACCACCGCGCGGATCGCGGCATTGAGCCCGGCGCAATCGCCACTGCTGGTCAGGATGCCGATGGTCTTGGGCGACGCGGCCATAGGGGTCTCCTTGCTCAGCCAGGGTTGAGGGTGTCGGCGAAGCTCACCCTCGCTGTGGCGCTTTGCTATACTATTAACCATTGACCGCTACCGCGATCGTTCTGATCCATGGATATCGACGTCGAAGCCACCAAGGCCAGGCTCGAGGCCCTCAGGAGCGAGCACCGCAACCTCGACGAGGCGATCGCCCGGCTGGCCGAGGGCGGCCCGCTCGACCCGGTGCGTGTGCAGC
>DASQSR010000365.1:0-2532 GCA_035642295.1 Allostellaceae bacterium
CTCGATGCGGCGCTTGCGGCGCTGGCGCGCGCGCAGGTCGAGACGCGCGAGGCGGTGGCGCAGCTCGAAGCCGCGCTGCGCAGCATCGGCCGCGATACGGCCAGCCTCGAGACGCTGGAAGAGCGTCTCTTTGCGCTGCGCGCGCTTGCCCGCAAGCACGGTGCGACGCCCGACGATCTGCCGGCGCTGCGCCGGGCCGCCGCCCAGCGCATCGGCGCGCTCGACGACGGCGGCGGCAAGCTGCGGCAGCTCGAGCGCCGCGAGGCGGAAGCGCGCGAGGCCTATCGCAAGGCCGCGGCAGAGGTGAGCCTGAAGCGAGGCCGCGCGGCGAAAGCGCTCGATGCCGCGGTGAAGCGCGAGCTGCCGCCGCTGAAGCTCGACAAGGCGCGGTTCGAGACCCTCCTGACGCCCCTCGCCGAGAGCGAATGGGGCGAGCATGGCGGGGAGCGCGTCCATTTCGAGGTCGCAACCAACCCCGGCGCCGCGCCCGGCCCCCTCGCCCGCATCGCCTCCGGGGGCGAGCTGTCGCGCTTCATGCTCGCCCTCAAAGTGGTGCTGGCGCGGACTTCGCCGGTGCCGACGCTGGTGTTCGACGAAGTCGACAGCGGCATTGGCGGCGCGGTGGCGGCGGCGGTGGGCGAGCGGCTGCACCGGCTCGGGCAGGAGCTGCAGGTGCTGGTGGTGACGCATTCGCCGCAAGTGGCGGCGCGCGGCACGCACCACTGGCGCGTCGAGAAACGCCAGGCGCAGCAGCGGACCTTGACCCGCGTCGCCGAGCTTTCCGCCGAGGAGCGGCGCGAGGAGATCGCGCGGATGCTGTCGGGGACCGCGGTCACGGCCGAAGCGCGCGCGGCGGCGGCGAGCCTGATGGCGGGAGCGCGGGCGTGAGCCGCACCCGGAAGCCGGACCCGGTCGAAGCGCTCGACGAGACGGCGGCGAAGGCCGAGCTGAAGCGGCTCGCCGAGACCATCGCCCATCACGACCGGCTCTATTACGAGAAGGACGCGCCGGAAATCTCCGACGCCGACTATGACGCCCTGCGCACGCGCAACACCGCAATAGAAAAGCGCTTTCCGGCGCTGGTGCGCGCCGACAGCCCGAGCCGCCGCGTCGGCGTGGCGCCGGCGACGGGCTTTGCCAAGGTGACGCATGCCAAGCCCATGCTGTCGCTCGACAACGCCTTCGACGAAGAGGATGTGCGCGCCTTCTTCCAGAGCGTGCGCAACTTCTTCCGGCGGAAAGAGGATCTGGATCGCGTCGATCCCGCCGCGATCGACGTGGCGGCCGAGCCGAAGATCGACGGCCTTTCCTGCTCCCTGCGCTACGAGAAGGGCGCGCTGGTCCTGGCGGCGACGCGCGGCGACGGCATCATCGGCGAGGACGTCACCGCCAACGTCAAGACGCTGAAGACGGTGCCGCATCGCCTCAAGGGCGCGGGCTGGCCCGACCAGATCGAGATCCGGGGCGAGGTCTATATGGAGCGCGCCGGCTTCTTCGCGCTCAATGCCGAGCGCGAGCGCGAGGGCGAGCCGGTCTTCGCCAATCCGCGCAACGCCGCCGCCGGCTCGCTGCGCCAGCTTGACTCGTCGATCACTGCGTCGCGGCCGCTCAGGTTCTTTGCCTACGCCTGGGGCGAGGCGAGCCAGCCGATCGCCGCGACGCATTGGGAAGCGCTCGAGCGCTTTCGCCAGTGGGGATTCACGGTCAATCCCTTGTCCAAGCTCTGCCGCGGCGTCGACGCCGTGCTTCTCTTCCACCGCGACATCGCCGCGCAGCGCGCCGATCTCCCTTACGATATCGACGGGGTCGTCTACAAAGTGAACGATCTCGATCTCGAGGAGCGTCTTGGCTTTGCCGCGCGCGCGCCGCGCTGGGCGATCGCCCACAAATTCCCGGCGCAGCAGGCGGAGACGCGACTCATCGACATCATCATCCAGGTCGGACGCCAGGGCTCGCTGACCCCGGTGGCGGTGCTGGAGCCGATCACGGTGGGCGGCGTCGTGGTTCAGCGCGCCACGCTCCACAACGAGGATGAGATCCAGCGCAAGGACATCCGCATTGGCGACACCGTCGTCATCCAGCGCGCCGGCGATGTGATCCCGCAAGTCGTCTCGGTCGTCCCCGAGCGCCGACCGAAGAACAGCGCGCCTTACATATTGTCGAAGGTGATATCGCGGCGCGCCGGCAAGCCCGAATGCCCGATCTGTCACAGCCTCGCCGTGCGCGAAGAGGGCGAGGCGGCATGGCGCTGCACCGGCGGCCTCATCTGCGAGGCACAGGCGGTCGAGCGGCTCCGGCACTTCGTCTCGCGCGACGCCTTCGACATCGAAGGGCTCGGCAGCAAGCACATTGCCGAGTTCTGGCAGGACAAGCTGATCAAGACGCCGGCCGACATCTTCCGCCTCGACTACGCCGCGATCGCCGAGCGCGAGGGCTGGGGCGAGCAGAGCGCCGCCAAGCTGCGCGAGGCGGTCGAAGCGCGGCGCCGCATTTCGCTCGACCGCTTCATCTACGCTCTCGGCATCATGCAGG
>DASQSR010000366.1:0-6964 GCA_035642295.1 Allostellaceae bacterium
CAACGCCGTCGGCATGGCGATCGCCGAGCGGCACCTGAACGCGCGCTTCGGCGACGGTCTTGTCGATCACCGCACCTACGTCATCGCCGGCGACGGCTGCCTGATGGAAGGCGTGAGTCACGAGGCAATCACGCTCGCGGGGCACCTGAAGCTCTCGAAGCTGGTTGTCCTCTGGGACGATAACTGCATCACGATCGACGGTGCCGTGAACCTCGCGGATTCGACGGATCAGGTTGCGCGCTTCAAAGCCGCGGGCTGGGACGCCTGGCACATCGACGGCCATGATCCGCAGGCGATCGCGGCGGCTCTGACGAAAGCGCAGGCCTCCGACAAGCCTGTGCTGATCGCCTGCAAGACGCTCATCGGCTTCGGCGCGCCGACCAAGGCGGGCACCGCCGCCGCCCATGGCGCGGCGCTCGGCGCTGCCGAGATCGCCGGCGCGCGCCAGCGGCTGGGCTGGACGGCGCCGCCTTTCACCATTCCCGAAGAGATCGCCCGCTGGTGGCAAGGTCTCGGCGCGCGCGGCGCCGCCGAAGCCAGCCAATGGCAGGAGCGCCTCGACGCCGCGCCCGAAGCGCTGCGCGCCGAGTTCCAGCGCCGCGAGGGCGGCGCGTTGCCGGCGGGCTTCGATGCCGCCATCGCCGGCATCCGCGCCAAGTTCGCCGCCGAGGCCCCGAAGACGGCGACGCGGCAGGCCTCGGGCATGGTGCTCGACGCGCTGGCGCCGGCGCTGCCGGAGCTGATCGGCGGCTCGGCCGATCTCACCGGCTCCAACAACACCAAGGCCAAGGGCCAGAAGGTGGTGGCGCGCGACGATTTCTCGGGCAGCTACCTCCATTACGGCATCCGCGAGCACGGCATGGCGGCGGCGATGAACGGCATGGCGGTGCATGGCGGGATCATTCCCTATGGCGGCACCTTCCTGGTCTTCGCCGATTACTGCCGCCCGGCGATCCGCCTCGCGGCGCTGATGCGCCAGCGCGTCATCTATGTGATGACGCATGATTCGATCGGCCTCGGCGAGGACGGGCCGACGCATCAGCCGGTCGAGCATCTCGCGAGCCTGCGCGCCATTCCGAACCTCCAAGTCTTCCGGCCGGCGGATGCGGTGGAGACGGCGGAGTGCTGGGAGCTGGCCCTGCGTACCCGGCGCGCCCCCTCGGTGCTGGCGCTGACGCGGCAGAGCGTCCCCGCCTTGCGCCGCGGCGCCGGCGCGGAAAACCTCTCGGCGCGCGGCGCCTATGTGCTCGCCGAAGCCGAAGGCGCGCGGGCCGTGACGCTGATCGCCACCGGCTCCGAAGTGGCGCTGGCCATGGCGGCGCGCGAGCAGCTCAAGGCGAGCGGCATCGCGGCGGCGGTGGTGTCGATGCCGTGCTGGACCCTCTTCGACGGGCAGGAGGCGGATTACCGCGCCGCGGTGCTGGGGAGCGCGCCGCGGCTTGCGGTCGAGGCCGCCTCGCCCTTCGGCTGGGAGCGCTATGTCGGGACCGGCGGCGCCGTGATCGGCATGACCGGCTTCGGCGCCTCGGCGCCGGCGGAGGACCTCTTCCGCCATTTCGGCTTCACCGCCGAGGGATTGGCGCAGGCGGCGCTCAAACTACTATAATCCCTGCGCAATTTAACCAACCGCGCATCGGGAAGGATCGAGTTGCCGCGGCGGTTGTTGACGGAGAACCACACTGGGGGCGGAGGACGGCATGGCAGTTCGCGTAGCGATCAACGGATTCGGGCGGATCGGCCGCCTGGTGTTCCGCGCGATCGAGGAGCGGAGCGACGCGCTCCAGGTGGTGGCGATCAACGATCTCGGCTCGGTGAAGGCGAACGCGCATCTGCTCAAGTATGACAGCGTGCATGGCCGCTTCCGCGGCGAGATCGCGGCGGGCGAGGACTGGATCGATGTCGGCCGCGGCAAGGTGCGCGTCATCGCCGAGCGTGACCCGGCCAAGCTGCCCTGGAAGGACCTCAAGGTCGATGTCGCGCTGGAATGCACCGGCCTCTTCACCAACCGCGAGAGCGCGGCCAAGCATCTCGAAGCCGGGGCGCGGCGCGTCCTGGTCTCGGCGCCGGCCGACGGCGTCGATTTCACCGTGGTGATGGGCGTCAACAGCGACGCGCTGAAGGGACAGCACACCGTCATCTCGAACGGCTCCTGCACCACCAACTGCCTCGCCCCGGTCGCCTATGTGCTGAACGAGCGGATCGGCATCGCGCGCGGCTACATGACGACGATTCATTCCTTCACCGGCGACCAGACGCTCGTCGACACCCTGCACAAGGATCTCCGCCGCGCCCGCGCCGCGGGGCTTTCCATGATCCCGACCTCGACCGGCGCGGCGCGCGCCCTGGGCCTGGTCATTCCGCAGCTCAAGGGCAAGCTCGACGGCACGTCCATCCGCGTGCCGACGGCCGATGTGTCGCTGATCGACTTCACCTTCGATGCGGCACGCGACACCAGCGCCGAGGAGATCAACGAGCTGATGATCGACGCGGCGAAGTCGAGCCGCCTGCGCGGCATCATCGGCATCAACCGCGACGAGACGGTCTCGGTCGATTTCGTCCACGACCCCCACAGCGCCATCTTCGACACGACGCAAACCGTGGTGATCGAGAAGCGCTTCTGCCGCGTCGTCGCCTGGTACGACAACGAGTGGGGCTTCTCCAACCGCATGGCGGAGGCGGCGGCGCTGATCGGCAAGCTCGGGTGAGCCGCCGGATCATCGTCCATTCCCTCTCCGAGGCGCGCGCCGCCCTCGCCGCCGCCGCATCGCTCGGCGTCGGCGTGACCCTGATGAGCGCCGCCGGCGCCGGCGCCTATGCCGGGCCGCGCTGGTTCAAGGCGCTGATCGACGCGGCCCGCGCCGAGCATCCCGAGGTCAAGATCGAAGCCGTGCTCGACTGCGCCGAAGAGGCCGGGACGGCGATGAGCGCGCTGCGCGCCGGGATCGCGTGCGTCCGCTATTCGGGGCCGGTGGAAGTGCGCGCGCGCCTGGCCGCGCTCGCCGCAGCGCAGGGCGCAACGCTCGACGAGGAAGCGGGCGGCGAGACGCTCGACCTCCTCGAGAGGCAGGACCCCGAAGCCGCCGCCCGCGCCTTCCTGGCCGGGAACGGAACGCCCCGGTAGCGCGTTCGGCTCTCGCCGCGGAAACCGGCGCTTTGGCAGGGCCGCGCGCTTTGCCGCTGCGGCCCGGTCTGCTATACCGGCGCCAAATCCGAAGGAGCCCAGGGAGCCGCCCGCCATGATCAGCGAACGCGTCAAGAAGATCCTCGACGGGTACGAAAGCGACAACCCCGGGACGAAGGCCAACCTCGCCCGCATCCTGATGCAGGGCAAGCTCGGCGGTAGCGGCAAGCTGGTCATTCTGCCGGTCGATCAGGGCTTCGAGCACGGGCCCGCGCGCAGCTTCGCGCCCAATCCGCCGGCCTATGATCCGCACTACCATTTCCAGCTCGCGATCGAGGCCGGGCTTTCCGCCTATGCGGCGCCGCTCGGCTTCATCGAGGCCGGCGCCGCCACCTATGCCGGGGCGATCCCGACCATCCTCAAGGTCAATTCGGCGAACAGCCTGGCGCGCGCCAAGGAAGGCCCGTCGCAGGCGGTAACGGCGAGCGTCAAGGATGCGCTGCGCCTCGGCTGCTCGGCGATCGGCTTCACCATCTATCCCGGCTCGGACGAGGCCTATCACATGATGGAGGAGATCGCCGAGATGGGGCGCGAGGCCAAGGCGCATGGCCTTGCGGTGGTGATCTGGTCCTATCCGCGCGGCGGCAACCTCTCCAAGCCAGGCGAGACGGCGATCGACATCTGCGCCTATGCGGCGCATATGGCGGCGCTGCTCGGCGCGCACGTCATCAAGGTGAAGCCGCCAACCGACGCGCTCGAGCTCGACGCGGCGAAGAAGGTGTACGAGCAGCAGAAGATCGACATCGCCAGCGCGTCGGCGCGCATCCGCCACGTGGTGCAGTCCTGCTTCAACGGCAAGCGCATCGTCGTCTTCTCCGGCGGCGAGGCCAAGGATGTCGAGGGTGTGCTCAACGAGGCGCGCGCCATCCGCGACGGCGGCGGCAACGGCTCGATCATCGGCCGCAACACCTTCCAGCGCCCGCGCGACCAGGCGCTGAAGCTGCTCGACAGCATCATCCGCATCTACAAGGGCGAAGGCTGAGCGCCGCCGAGGGCGGAATGCGATGACCGCCCGCCTCTACCTCATCACCCCGGCGGCGCTGCAGCCGGCGGTCTTCGCCGAGACGCTGGCGCGCGCGCTCGACGCCGGCGATGTCGCCTCGGTGCAGCTCCGCCTCAAGGACGTCGATGACGATACGATCCGCCGCGCCGCCGATGCGCTGCGGCCGGTGGCGCAGGAGCGCGGCGTCGCCTTCCTGATGAACGACCGTCCGGACCTCGCGCTCGCGACCGGCTGCGACGGCGTCCATGTCGGCCAGGAGGATGCGAGCTATGCCGAGGCGCGGCGCCTCCTCGGCCCCGAGCGCATCGTCGGCGTCACTTGCCATGAGAGCCGGCATCTCGCCATGGAAGCCGCCGAGGCCGGCGCCGACTACGTCGCCTTCGGCGCCTTCTTCCCGAGCTCGACCAAGGAGGCCAAGCACCGCGCCGATCCCGAGATCCTGCGCTGGTGGAGCGAGCTGATGATCGTGCCGTGCGTCGCCATCGGCGGCATCACGCCGGAGAACTGCGCCCCGCTCGTCGCCGCCGGCGTCGACTTCCTCGCGGTGATCTCCGCCGTCTGGAGCCATCCCGAAGGGCCGGAAGCGGCGGTAAAGGCGTTTCTCCGGGCGATTGCCGCGGCCGAATAGCGGAACAGAAGATCGACACGCGCCATCAGGCGGTATCAAGCGCTCGCTCGCGGGACGCGAGATGAAGCGACCCGAGCGCCGCGGCGCCATTGGGCGGGCGTGATGCCCATGTGCTGCTTGAAGGCGCGCTGAAAGGCGGCCTCGGACTGATAGCCGGCAAGCTCGGCGACCGCGGCGGTCGCCATGTCCGAGGTCTTCAGCGCGTTGGCCGCCAGCGTCATGCGGATATCGGCGAGCAGGTCGCTGGCCGAGCGGCCGAGACGCTCCTCGAAATGGCGGATGAAGGTCGCGCGCGACATGTTGCAGAGCCGCGCGAGCTCGGGGAGCGTCCAGGAGCGCGAGGGCTCGTTGAAGAGCGCGGCGAGCGCGGGAGCGAGGCGAGGATTTCCCGCCAGCGCCAGCAGCCCGACGGGGGCTTCGCGATCCTCGCCTGCGAGCCGCAGCGCCAAGGCGAAGAGCGCCGTCGAGAGCGCGTTGAGCATGGCGAGACCGCCCAAATGCTCGGACGCGGATTCGGCGCGCAGGAGAGCGACGAGGCCGGCGACCTGAGCGGCGGTTCCGGGCGCCGCGGCGGCGGCGCTGTTCTCCGCGGCGCGCACGACCAGCCGCGGCGGCAGATAAGAGCGCATCAGGCGCTCATGCGCTGGCGCGAGGAGGAAGCGGCCGCACATCATGTCGAGCCGCTCGCCCGTGCCTTCATTCTCCTGGAAGACGAGGTTGAGGCCCGGCCGGGCACGGGCGGGGACCGGCTCGCGACCGCTCTCGTCATGGAGCGAATGAGCCGCGCCATGAGGAAACAGCAGGATGTCGCCAGCGGCCAGCTTGCGCGCAGGGGCGCCGGTCGCATCGTCCACGACCGCCGCGCCGCCGAGAATCACGTGATAGTCGATCTCCCCGGGCGCGGCGGCGGCGAAGTCAACGCGCCAGGGCGCGCCGAAGAAACAGCGGAAGTCGACCATGCCACGGACCGGGACCAGCTCGATCAGGCGGCTCAGCCAGTCGCTCATCTCTGCACCCGCCCCTCTCCTTGAGACGAACAAGCATAATTCAGGTATTTTCGCTCATTATCGATTTCAAGGCGCGGCCTTAAATGACACTCACCGATCGGGCACCGCCCGTCGCAGAGATCGAGAAGGAGTGTCCCCATGTCCCGCATTTCCACCCCAGCCGTCGAGCGCGCGACCGGCGCCACGGCCGAGCTCTTTGCCCGGATCAAGAAGGCGGCCGGCAAGGTCCCCAACCTCTATGCCGCGATCGGCGCGCTGCAGCCCGCCGCGCTGAACGCGGTCCTTGACGTCGAGGCGGTGCTCGCGGCCGGCTCGCTGCCAAAGCAGGATGTTGAAACGGTGAAGCTCGCCGTCAGCGCCGCCACGGGATGCGACTATTGCCTCGCGGCGCACAGCCTCCTCGCCAAGCTGGCGGGCCTCAAGCCGGAAGTGATCCGCAACCTCCGCGAGGGCAACCCGACGGGCGATGCCAAGCGCGACGCGCTGGCGCGCTTCGTGCGCCTTCTGGTCGCGACCAGCGGCACGATCAGCGACGACGCGTTCGCGGCGGTCAAGGCGGCCGGCTACAGCGACCAGCAGCTGGTCGAGATCAGCCTCGCCATCGCTCTCATCATCTTCACCAACACCTTCAACCGCATCAACGACACCGACATCGATTTCCCGCCGCTGAGCTGAACCGGCCGGGGCAGCAGATCGGAGCGGATCACGCGCTCCTGCGCGGGCGCGAGGCGGAAGCGGCCGCACCTCATGTCGAGCCGCTCCCCGTCCCCGCGCATGGGCAGGGACCGGCCCCCGAGCGCTCTCGTCATGCGGGCGGTCAGGTTGCGGACGGGGCCGCCGGCTGCATCGTCCTGCACTGCCGCGTCAATCGTTTATTCCTGCACAAGAAGCCAATAAGAGACTATCACGCATATCGTAGGCATATTTGCGCATTATAAGTATCAACAATCAGGACTAAATGACACTCACAGATCGGGCATCGCCCGTCACAGAGATCGAGAAGGAGTGTCCCCATGTCCCGCATTTCCAGCCCTGCCAGTCGAGCGCGAGCCGCGATCGGCGCACTGCCCGCTGCACTGAGCGCAGTCCTCGATGCCGAGGCGGTGCTCGCCGCCGGCTCGCTGCCGAAGCAGGATGTTGAAACG